>CAYWXG010000053.1:0-16428 GCA_964462445.1 uncultured Barnesiella sp.
CTCTTATCGCAAATTAGCAATTACATTATAGGCAAACCAACTATTTGGGTATCAATATTTCTTCGTCCTTTTACTTAAACTTCCGATTACTACTATCTTAGAAACTCATCTTCTGAAATTTCAACTGTTCCAAAATTGTGTTGAAGTTCACTATCTTCAACATTAATCTGCAAGATATAACTAACTATCTGCGATGAATTTTTCTTGCCGAAATCAAATATATCAACACTTCGGTCATAGGATGCCATTTGTGTAAACTTTGCATTTATTTTGCCATCATCATTGTCTTTCTCCATCCAATCCTTGCCATATGCAAGTTTGAGATAATATCGTCCTTGAGGTATCATCTGAATATTAACATTTGAATTCTCTGGAACTAATACATAACGAATACATCGGTCTGTCGATTCATCCATTATTTTTATTGCGACATCACACCCCTTGCCAATTTCAATGTCAAAATAATTGTCTTGCTGACCATATTTATTTTTTACGCCATATTCAATTGGAAGTTCCCCTGTTGGCTTAATTTTAGGGAAATACCATCCTTCCTCAACAAGACCTTTCTGATATTGAGACATTTTAGCTATTTCTGACTCTTGTGATTGAGTAGTATTTGTGACATTTGAACAATTAGTAAATGATGAAATGCACATTATTACTAGTAGCAACGCTATAATAGAATTGAATTTCATAAAAACAGTGTTGATATATAATTTATAATAGTTATAACGATTATTGCTACACCAACAATTTTGCATAGCATGGCAACCGCTCTTTTATGAGCGTTTTTCTTTAACATATCATTGGTCAAAATTGGTATTACAAACCAGATTATAAGACCTATTATAATAGAAATAATACTCATATCTACTACAAAAAATAAAGGTAAAGAAGTTAAGTCTGCTTAAACGAAACCTCTTTACCTATATTGAATAAGATTTTTTTAGAACAGACCTTCGCGTTTAAGTTCATTAACTCGAGTTTGAATAGTCTGGTATTTTTCACCAAGTTTATCTTTTCGTTCTTGACCAATACCATAGTCGCCTCGAATGACCTTCAACGCTTCAGTTTCTACATCATTGGAAACATTGATAACTTGAACTGATTTGCTAGGCATAACAACATCTTGTGTTACTTCTTGTTTTTGTAAATCTGCTACACGAGATGAAGTTGTTTCGGTTTCTTGAAACTCTGGGATTTCGATAGTATCAGTTTTATCTGAAACAATAGTGTCACTACCTTGAGCGATTTGCTCGGTTAGCTCTTGCTCAGCGATTTCATCGTTTCCACAGAATATACAGCAAAGTAGAACTACTATTAACAAAGCTATTATGCCAATAGTCCAACCTTTATATTTCTGCCAAAAGTTTTTATCTTTTGGTTTTTCAAAATCACTTTCGTTAAATATTTTATTATTCTCTGCCATTAGTGTATTAGTTAAAAACTTCCGTAGCCAAATACATCATGCCACCTTTATAACCATCTGCCATTGGTTCAAAATTCCACAGCATCTTTTCCGCATCATATGTTACTTTGCCGAAGCATACAACATCTTTCCCTGGGAATTGTTGAGCAAGCTTGTATTCTGCAAGAAGTTCATCTGTTTCTGCATCATATATATTAACCACTGGATCATGGGCATCAGCAAATGTTTCACCATCTTTGATTCTATTCATAGCAACTGCTGCAGCAAAAACGATTATTCCAAACTTGCGTGTGTCAACTTCACCTAAAAGTATGTGCATAGTTTCGCCACACTCATCATCATCAGACATATCATCCCATGAACCGATAACAGAACCATCTGAAGAAATGGGTAGAGTTGCTTCCATCCATTTCCTTTGGTTCTTGAAATTTGCACTTTCTTTTGCCCATGTACTAACATCACCATCCAATGGATCAAAATCTTCTGCATCAAATGGCTTTTTGGTTTTCCAACGCAGTTGTGAATTGAAATAAACCAAATCTGCACGATCGTGAATCATGCCATCTTCACCAAGAAGGAATGCGCAGATGTCCAAATCTGTACCAGCCCATGTTAGGTCTAATCTCAAAGTGTTCAAATCAGGCTTGTCAAATACAAGCTGATCTCCTATGCTTATCGACTTATCGAAATCAGCATCTGAAAAAAGTTTTTTTGCCATAAATCTAGAATATTAATTGTTACGTTTAATTTTAGGGAATTTTCTTGTTTTTGTTGGCTTATCCGATTTTGAAGAAGGTACATCTATAGTATTTTGACTAAACACCTCTTTCGTTTTTTCTTCAATATAAACGTTAGACGTTGTTTTTCTACTATGAGAAGGCTTTCTAAATATTTTTTTTGTATTAATGTCAATTTTAATTTCGTCCTCGGGTAACAGAGTTATAGGGGTTGGCTGGGGCCTTTTTCTTGGACCTTTTGGACGAGAAGGCTTTTGAACAGGTTCAACCTCCTCGTTATTTGCTATAGTGTTATCTATAACATTACTTTCTGATTTTTTTCTATTTTGAGCCATAGCCTCTTTAATTACCCTATTGTTCGCCGGAGTTCTTTTAAGAACAGAATGCCTCTTACTCATCGATAAAATTTTTTGCCAATCTCGTTCTTCATATGCTGCATCGAACTCTCGTTGAAGTGATTCAAGATTTATTTGTTCTACAGCTTTAGCACACAGTTCTGTTATATAATTATCAGATTCGATAACCAAGTAGGCTTTACAGAGAGAGAGAAGTTCTTGCCAGTCTTGCGACAGATGTTTCTCATCTATCTGACATCGTAGTTCACGTAGTTTCTCTAAAGCTACTTGACGTTGCTCTTTTTTACTAACTAAGCTTTCTTTTTGTCTATCCCATTCATGCTTGTTGTCAATATCTATATTTGACAAATCCGAACATAGAATTATAGCCTTGTCAAAATCTTCTTGCTTAACAGCATTATCAAATTTAGTCTTTAACTCATTAATCGAGCATTGAATTCTTTGCATCTCTCCTATAACCTTTCTTCGCCTTTCTTCTATAGACAAATCTTTAATACCTAGGAGTTCAGCATTTTCAATTTCGCGTTGTGCTTCTAAAAACGCAGATCTTTCAATATAGAAATCAATTTGATTTAGACACTCTTTCAGCCTTGCATACTTAGTTGCCATACTTTTGGCATCTTCAAGTAATTTCTTTGCATCATATGAATCTGGCATTACACCAAGAGCCAATCGGCTTTGCGCAACAGAATTTTCCCATTCTTTCGAATCATATGCAACGCGTGCGTTATGAATATACTCATCATATTGTTTTTTTCGAGACTTCAATTCAGAAATGATTTCTGTAAGTTCCTCTATTTTTTGGCTAATGTATGTATTCGATGGTTTTATAGCTAATGCTGTTTTGTAAAAATTAAGAGCGTCGTCATATTGCATCTTCTTTTCCGCATCTTCTGCGAGATTAAGAGCATTCTGAAGATTTCTGCCTATCTCAATTTCTTGTTGGTGACGCAAGAATTCCTTAGTGTCCTTAATCCTTGCAGCCTCTAAATTTTCTCTTTGCTCCCTTGCAGCCAATGCAGCTACCTTTTCTGTTTCAGACTTGGTCTTGAAATTTTCTTCGTCATCATCAAACCATTCGCAAGGTAGTTCATGATAAACATTAACTATATCGCCCAATTCCTTTTCGTGAAAATGGATAAAATCTCTGTCGGACAACGCGATATATTGAGATAATGATTTCTTGAATTGTCCATTATCAAATGTGTCACCTATGAAGATAATACTATTTATCTCATGGCATTGTATATTATTCTCATCAAGAAGTTTTATCATTTCCGTAACAATATCATCAATTATGACCGACGTTCTTTCATCGATGTTAGCTTTTAGTACTGTAACAGGATATTTATTACCAGGTTGTTTCTTAAAATTGATCCATCCTAATGGGGTTGGTATATTCTTAGATGAACGATTAAGAGACTCTATCCATTCGTTTACAAAACGAGATAGGTACAAGTGTTCCTCACGAAATTCGTCATCTGTAGAAATGATCTGAGAAGAAGCATTTATGATTTCAATTACCTGCTCAAGTAAAGCACGAGAACGTAAATCAATTCCCAAGCCTTCTAATGTTTTTGATGACATTAAATTAAACAATTCACCATCTTGTCTATATAAAGAATAATGAAGGTTTTCGTTAGTAGCATTTGCTACCAAGGTATATGTGCTGTTTTTTATAATATCTTTCTTGAATGCATATTCTAATGCAAGGAAATCTAAACGTGCAACAAATCCTTTCACGTCAAATCCGCTATCCTGAAGCAAACTCAAAAAAATAGACTGACCTTCAAGTTTTATGTCAGAAGAAAATGACACATAAGTTTCTATTGGTTCTTCACCGAAACCTTCTTTAAGATCTTCAAAGACTCCTGCGTTTTGAAAAATCGTACGCATTTCGATGTCTCTTCCAAAACGTTTATATGTTTTTCCTTCACTACCTAATATGAGATTGAATATATTTGTATAGTAATTCAACTCTCCTGCGAGAGCATTGTCCTTAAACTTATATCCGTATTCTACTCGATTGGCGGCAATGTTATTATAAAAGTATAACCAAATTCTTTCTTCATTATTTGACAAAGATAAGGCGTGTGAGCCACTGTCATCATTGACAGTGCCCACAATATACCATTTGTCAATATATAGCGAAAGAGTCTTCATTAATATGCAAATATTTTATCAACAAGTGTTCTTAAATATGAAGCTGCTTCAACCATAAAGATAGGCTGATGATATGGGAAGTTTTGAGACGTAGCCCTTTTTGCTTTTAGATACTCGTCATCAGTCTTGATGAAGTTGATTATACGTCCAGGAATATCTCGAATATCCTTTCGAAGAGATTCTTCATCATCCTCGTATAGTTTTGTCGTACGACAAACAAACTCTGTAAAGACGTTCATAAACTGATCAAAGTTAGCACCTCTTCCGAATTCAAATTTTGATATATCATTGAAGTATGAGCCATCAAGTTCTTTATCAACAGGCAAATCTATGAGAAGACCATCTAAGCCTCTATATTGTACGCCAGATTCTGCACAGATGTCAGATTCGCCAACATTATTTGCCATGTTTAGTTTTTGGGACGAACACAAACCTCGTGCAACCTCTGTCTTATTATTGACGGCTAACTGTAAGCGTAGTATAACTTCCAACTTTTTATCGCCCAATATGCACTTAACACCTCTGTTCACACAGTCTGAGTAATAGTCTTCCGTTGCCTTTTGACCTGCAGCGCTATATAACCAATGGAATAATCTACCACCCTTACCGAATGGAAGTACCTCAATGGTTTCAATTTTGTCTTCTATATTATAGTCTTTGAGCGTTTTACCTATGAGCATTCCGGAATAAAACAACAGAACACCTGTCACATATGCAGGAATTGTAAACACAAATTTTGCGTTAGCATCAAGTGATTCATAGAATATGTTATATTCATTTGCTTTAAGCTGATCAAAAATACAGTTCAAATAGTATGGTGCTTTATCCTTATTAATTGGGTTCATCAACTCCTCAATATTCATCACATTGACACCAGTTTTGTGTCCACCGTGGAAAGTTACAAGTGCTTCGCGAAATCGCTGAGAACCAGTTACAGCATCAAAGAATACACCTGCAGCGAGTCTAACACTGCTCTCTTTTAAAAGTGAAGGTTCTCCATTATTTATTGGGTCTTTAGCTAGCATAAGAATGTCACTTGTACTACCTCCTACATCTATACCGAGGAACATATTCGTACTTGTTAAACCGAAATTTTGTTGAGACATAGCATAATGACATACAGCTTCAGCTTCTGTTATTGGACTAGCGACTGTCGTCTGAATACCTGTAGTTGGTGTCACAGATGGTAGTGAACCAAATATCTTACTTAGTTCATTAATGTCACTATTCATCATAGCACCAGGATAACTCCAATTAATCTTGTTAGGAGTTATTTGCTTTTGATATAAGAATGCACAAGTTTGAAGCCATAGAGATTTAATGAAAGCACGCTTTTTTTGCAAGCCCACAGCATCATCTAACCATTTCATATTAAAATGAAGTATTCCTGCTTGAGTTGTGATTTCGCGTTTTGTCATCCTATTGACCTGAACATTCGGTCTATTTACAGGAACTCCACCAGCAATTTCTTCCTGCAAAGTAAACTTGTTGCATCTACTATCATGTTCATGGAGCCATGACTTAAATTGCCCATCATTAGAGTTATAATTGGTAAAATATAACAATTCGTCAATCTCTGCAACATGATTTGGATTTTGTATTTCCTGTCCAACAAGCATTGTTCTATAATCGTGAAACTCTATAGGAGAAACTCCTGTGTTTTGAGATTCCTGATAATAAACACAAGTATTGTTACTACCAAAATCAAAGCCGACATTGGCAGTAGCTACCATGGTTTTTCCTGTCAAATCCTCAACTACATCCTGACGAATGATTAAAAATCCTGCATGAGCATCATTCCCGCCTTGTTTAACCTTAACTGAGAGGCCTGTTATAGGTTTATCTGCTACAGTAATACGATATTTAGGCAAAGAATCTCCTGCATCAGCAGGTGTTGCTACCAATTCTTTGATGGCAACAGGCATTTGTGAACCATCTCCGGGATTATAATCTTCCGTATAAAAATCTCCATCTTGGTTCTTGATTATCTTGCCCATAGTCTGGTATATAGGCATATAGTTAGGCTGTGATGCATCGCTCTTTTGGTTATAGATATAATAACGATTCCATTTGTCCGATATAAAATTAGGCCAAAGTATGACTTTTTGTATGCTTGTCTGCCATTTAACTTTGTATTCTCGAGCCCCCAATGCCACTTCTTCACCATCAATAACAATAACCATATTGACAGTTAGCACATCCCCTTCTGGAGTAAGTTCTGCTTTCAGAGAAACGCCCTGCTTTGGTTTATATCCTAATATGCTTGATAGACCATTATGGAAAATCTCTATAGCTCTTTCTGACAAAGGAAGTGAGAAAAACTTGTTAGAGCTTCCTGTAATATCATTTACCATCAAGAAAAATACAGGAGCATCCTTCAGTGAATTTCGAGTGGTTGCCTGTTCTGTCCAACCAACAACAAACTCATCATCTGCCAACAAAGACTGGATATCATTTATTTTTTTGTAAGTTCCTGTTGGATCAAAATATGTAAATGTGTAATCAGGCTTAAGATATACAGGTATCTCACTATGGAAAAGTATGTTGAATGGACACTTTAGAATTTTTCCATAGTTTGCAACTGGTCCAATTTGGTGAAGCTTACTATTACCTTTCTGAAATAGTTCATTTTCCCAATTGCGACACATCTGCATGAAACCATTAATACTTACAGATGGTTTTCCCGCTCTTTGCGAGTTTACTTTAGCATCAAAAGCAGCCAAATGAGAATTAAGATTCTTTACAAAAAGATATACTTTCTGAAGTTGAAGGGGGTTCAGATAGTTTGTCGGATCTTCAAACTTACCTTTACGATACCAATTGATGTCTTGCGCATCTTTTCCAAGATTATAGCTAACACCAGTAAAGACTCCTGTCAAAGGGGAGGTCCCACCAACAAGATATCCTTTATAATATATAAGCTGAATATATGGTTGTGCATCAGGTGAGTTGAGTAGTTCATCCTGATTACACCACAAATCACTTTCATCAAACAGCATTCTACCGAATGCAGCTGCTATACTATAATCTCCACCTCCTACATCCATATAGACTGGCTTAGAGATACGGATGCGATCTGGGTATAATGCCATAACTGCAAGTAAACCTCGCCATTCTCCATGGAGTAACTTATAAAATTGCAGCAAACCAGCTTGATTGATATTTGGGTCAGGAGTAGAGAGGGTATGCAAAGCAAAACGGAAAAGTTTCGCTCTCGCCCATGGAGTAGGGACACCTGATATAAGTGCTCCTAGTTTATCTGCGGGCATATCGTCCAATATCTTTCCTGTCTCAATACCTTGTATGTATGAAGGGGTCTGGTCAAGTTTATTCCACTTGCCCTGCTCGCCACCTTTTTTTTCTTCGTAGCTTCGAATCAATAACGCTTTAGACATATCCTAATATTAATTAATTAAAGTTGTAAAGTTTTGTCAATGAATCGTATATAAGCTTATATAGTTGTTCCGCTCTATTGGTAATACCTTGATTCTTTCCACTATTAAGTTCTTGAAGGAATATCTTTTTAAAGCTATTGAACTTAGAACCTAATAACCCAGTTGAATACCTATTATCTTTACCGATACCCTCATTTCGATAAAGATTCTTATTCCAGTCCAAATTCATAAGAGTCTTCCATGTTTGAGGAGCAAATAGTTTTGGATTAAGTAATAATCTATCGCCTCCTCCAGCAGAACGATGTAATTGTCTAAGCCATCCCTCGTCTAATTCTCCAGCCTCATTCTTTCGTGCGAAGAATAATCTGAAGTACTCTTTAAGATACTTCACTTGAGACGGGTCAATTTCTTCAAAACCTACTATTTCGTTATCCTCACCAGAACGAGTTTTTTCGACAAAGTCATCTTCTCCATTATTAAATAGAGCAAAAGCCACAAGACATCCAAGTTTCTTTGCGAATTCCTTTTCGCGATCTTTTCCCACAAAGTCTTGAAACTCTAGTTTTCCATTATCTCCAATAGAACGATATAAGTAATCTGTACTCTGGTTATTTTTGTTCGTATTTAGAGCATTATCAGATGAGTTATAGAAGTCCAATGCTGCACATGCAGCCATCAATTCAATATAATGAGAATCGTTCTCTTGCTGTTCACCTCCAGTAATCGTTGTAGTAACTTCCTTGTGCTGCATAGGGTTCCATGATAAACCGTCAGTGCCAAGCATATAAAATCTTTGGTATGTAGATTTTACCGTGGTATCATCATCATAGAACATCATTGCAACCTGAGAGTTAAGAGCGAATCTTTCACTAGTAGCAATTACTTTTTGATTTTGGAGCTCCGATTCTGACGGAGATCTAAAATTGAAATATCCAGTCAACAGTGTAGAACCGAAATATGCACTACGCAAGATATTTACGGCACCACCAGTAATTATTTCTGCAGCTTTGGTAAGAGCCTGAGGAATGATAGGTATTGATGAAGCACCTGTACCACCAAATACAGAACCAAGAACAAATACCCTTGGATTGCCACTACAACATGCTGTAGTCAAAGTAGATAAAAATTTCTGAAGATCATTAGGACGAGTTTCTTTCGCGGCCTCAATAATAGAGTGATACATCATCATAGCCCCCAAATGAGTTTGTGCTCTATAACCATGACGGAGATTGAAACCCTCCACATCGCCACTAAGAACCAAATCTGCTAAATCGGCTTCTTCCTTACGTTGATATTGAGTGTTGCTGTAATCAAAAACGACCTTAAACGTACTCTTTATCTGGTAATTAGGGCTAAATTCGTAATATTTTACATTTGCCGTAAAGAAAGAATCTTTCAATGCAACACGTTGTGCTTCATTACTGCCTTTGGTAGATTGATATGCCTCTTTCAATGCCTTTAAGCGATTAAAGTTGCCATTGTTAGAATCTGTGTCCAAGGCGAGAAGATGAATATCCGTATCATCAAACATACCCATTGCACAAAGATGTATTAAACTTTCAATACATCTCATACCTGTTCCGCCTATACCGAGAACAAAATATTGTTTAGCCATAATTTATTGAAACTTTTTAGGTAAAACACTTCTCCATTTTGAGCCTTTTTTAGCTACGAACATTGTCACAATGCCCACAATTGCATAAATGACAATTGCTGATAATAATATGTATAAATTAGTTACTTTAAACATATTCTGGAAACCAGCATTTTGAATTCTTGGCACAATCACTTGCATATTGTAGACCCAATATGAAAGAGGAAGGATAAGACCAATTATAATAAACCATATGCGACGCGTTATAAAATCACGTCTATCACTACGCCAATTAATTACTGCCGATATTACGATTGCCAAAAGCAACGCGACACCAGTAACGATAAATCCATAGATCCAAGCATCAGCTTGTGCTTGTTGGAGTTGTTGAAGAGTTCTTATTACAGTATTCATGTCTTAGTATTTTTCAGATTTTACATATATAGTATATAGAACTTTCCCTTTTAGTTTATTGGTTAGTTCTGGGTCAAATACACAATTTTTTAAGCTCTCTGATATAGAAATATTGTTTTGTCCAGGTGAGGTGAGAGAGTCAAAATTAAAAATATCAATATTGTTTTCTAAGATATTCTCAATGTTTTTGATGTATATATCAATTTTTAAATAATTATTCAAGCATCCATTAAGTTCTGTATTTTTATTTGGAGCAAAATTGTTGATATCAAAATAAATATCTACACTACTATGTCTCTTAAATTCATCACTATCCAATATGACAAATTTTTCAATTGGATACTCTTTAAAATAAAGGCCTTGCCCACTTTGACCTTGTTCTAAAGCATCGTATAGTATATTATATGATTCATTAATATTAGATACACGAATGCCAATGTCAGAAATCCGATAACAACCGAATGCGTTTCTATTAATTTTGAGTCCACCAATTAATTTGTCTCCATTCTTTAAGGGATTACCTTCTTCATCAAAGGCATTAGCTATTATCGCCGTAATATTTTCCCATGAAAGGGGCCATTCTTGAACTTCAAAATTACCATATGATTTCACATTTGCGGCAATATTTGCATTCGGTGTTGATGCTACTCCATTAGTTGGGACAATCCATGGATAGTTTCCACTCAAATGAAATTCATCTACTTCTGGAGATTCCGTAAAATCTACAACTTGCTTTATTCTATGATAAACATTACCCTCGATACGATCATCTGTAAAAATAATATAAAAACGCTTTTTATTAAACTGACGACCATTATAGGTTTCAATATATGGTTCTGCTATAATATGGATGTCGTGACCACGCAAAAGCCATGTTTTGAATGCGTCATGCATATATGGATTGTTCGGATTATTTTTTGTTGCTGTTTGAGTGAAAAGTTCACCATCTGTAAGAAGCACAGACTCACTATTTAGTGATGCCATTTGATTAATGGCTTTATCAAGAGCCGCATAGTTGGTGTTTTGAATATTGTTCAGCAAAACATATACACTACCTTCCTCCTTTGAAATATCATTTCCTTTAATAGACCAATATTCCTTTGTGGCAGCAGTTAACGGCGAAACCATTTTTTGATAAAATGGTGATGCCATACCATCTGCAATGCAATTTGAATAATCAACGAAAAGAGACAGGTTCCCAGGCTCAATATCCGAAGTCTCTTGCTTATTGGTTAAGGCATGATATTCTGAAATATGTTTATCGTTAGGAGGAGTTGGAATACCAGAATTACAACAACCTTGCAAAGCAATAATACTTATAGTTATGACAATACAACCAACAGCGAGAATAGAGATAGAATGAGATAGCTTCAATTTGTAACCAAAATTTAGGCTCTATAGACGTCTCCGGATTCGAGCATAAACAAAAAAAGCGTGAGAGTCTGTACAAGTTGCTCGTTCACGCTTTCAGAGGCCTTCGCATTGCCCATCAATGTTGAACGAGCAACGCAGAAGCCCACGCTGAATATGATTAATTCCTACACGACACTCCAAGTGCCATATAGTGATACCATACATATCCACAAGGCATCTACTGCTGCTGCATTCTTGACATTGATTTAGAAAGTTGCGAAGTTTCTGAAAGCCAAGAAAGAGCGTAAGTAAACGCTTCCTAAAATGTCTGCCTACCCACCCACATTACCCATATCGGGCCTCTGCGAGCGATATGCGAAAGCAAATTTAATTAATGATTTTTAAAAGATGAAAAAATTAGGCGATAAATTTAAGAAATATGTTGAAAAACATATTCTCCCAAGCCACCATATAAAATATCCTCTCTCCACTCTCGCTCAAAAAATCCGAAAGGGCTTTAAAGCATCTCAAGTAGCTCTGAGAGGGTGGTGATTTTGTATTGTGGCTCGTAGTCCGACGAGGGCACTGCTACCTTCTGCGAATGTACATTGCGCCCGTTGTCGAGCAATTGTATCGTCGTCCACCCCAATCGGTTTGGCCACAAAAAGTCCTTCATCGGATTGTCCCCTACATAAAAAAATCGTTCGATATCAGCATTTAGCGACATCATTCGCTCAAATGCTACAGGTGTGTATTTTTCTCCCCCCACGGCTTCGGAAATCGAAATATTTTCCTCCGCGATATATTGGTCGAGGCCGAGAGCTTTAATCTTGTTTGTTTGGGTGATGCAGCGACCGTCGGTGATTAATCCGACACGATATCCGCGCGCGATTAGTTGGCGTATTATCTCTATTGCATCATCAGCCTTGATATCGGGGAAATGATTGCGGTAGGTCGCCACCATCCATGGTATATCATACTCATGCTCAATCGATTGCTGAATGGAGCGATTGGTCAGATATTCATCGAGCGAGTCAAACGGATTCACTGGCGCATTGACCATTATATGCATCATCTCTTGATAGTCAAAAGCCTCGTGGACCTCAGCCAGTCGACGCGCAATAGCACGATATCCCGACATGACGAAATCCCGCTCCTTATAGAGCGTGTCGTCGAGATCAAATGCTATGAGTGTCGGTATCATGCGCCGGTGGTATATTGATTAATCAGTTGCGCAACGAAAGTAATTTCCTCATCGGATAGGGTAGTGGAACTTGGCAAACAAAGTCCACGGTTGAACAAATCTTCCGAAACACCATTTGTATAAGCTGGAGCATCACTATATATTGGTTGCATGTGCATCGGTCGCCACAACAATCGAGTTTCAATTCCATGAGTAGCAAGGCGTTGGCGAAGCTCATCGGCGCTGACAGGCGATGACTCATTGAGCAAAATTGTTGACAACCAAAAGTTTGACTTATACGTTTCATCGGGATTTGACAGCACCGAGATGTGGGGATTGCTACGAAACGCTTCGGTATAAATATCATGTATCGCACGGCGTCGTTCTACACGTTTACAGAGCATCTCCATTTGTGCGCATCCTATCGCCGCACTGACATTGCTCAATCGATAGTTATAACCGATAGTTTCGTGGTAATAGTACGGGCGATTTTCTCTCGCTTGTGTGGCAAGGAAAAGTGCCCGTTTGGCTGACTCGTTGTCGGGGCATATCAGCGCACCTCCTCCCGAAGTAGTTATCATCTTATTCCCGTTGAAACTGAGAATTCCGAAATCACCGATTGTCCCACATTTTCTCCCCGCATATTCCGAGCCGATAGCCTCTGCCGCATCTTCCACTACCGGGATTTCATATTCTCGAGCAATTGCCATTATCTCATCCATGCGCGCCGGCATCCCATACAGATGCACCACCACAATTGCCTTTGGCTTGCGTGAGGTTGCTTTTACCCGATCCTCAATGGCTTGACGCAACAACTCCGGGTCCATATTCCACGTTGTAGCTTCGCTATCCACGAATACCGGGGTCGCCCCAAGATACATGATAGGATTGGCCGATGCGGCGAAGGTCATAGATTGACACACCACCTCATCTCCCTTTCCAACACCGAGCAACGTAAGCGCTACGTGTATCGCCGCAGTTCCGGCACTCAGCGCCACAACGGCTTCTTTCCCGAGATAATCACCCAACATCCCTTCAAAGCGGGTGACATATGGACCGAGGGGCGTAATCCACGTTGACTCTATTGCATCTTGCGCATATTTGTTTTCGTTGCCGGCAAGATGGGGTATCGATAATTTTATTTGCTGTTTCATATCAACAAAATTACTCAATTTATTGCATCATTATATAATTTTGAGCTAATTTTCTCGTTATTTTTTTAGATTATTTATAAGTTGGTTCGGACAAGCCTCTGTCTGCGCCCTTAATTTATCCATTTCAATATAATGAATCTACGTAAATTCTGCATAATTTTTACAGCCCTTTTTGCTTGTGCACTAATTGGTTATGCACAGGTAAAAATCCATGGCAAAATTGTTGACAACGAAGACAAGGACCTTGAATTTGTGACAGTGAGAATTGCCGGCACAGCATTAGGTGCCACTTCCGGTCTCGACGGCACATATTCTTTGACGGTGCCTCAAAACGACACTATCAATGTCGTATTCACTTGCATCGGTTTCAAAGAGGTAAATCGCAAACTGATTGATGCCGCCGGCGATGTCACTCTCAATGTCAAAATGTCCCCCGCCTCCTATGAAATCGGGGAAATTGAAGTTACAGATATCAAGAAGCAAACTTCGCAGATGCAGACTATCGACGCTTCCAACGTCAGATTATCCCCCGACGCTACCGGTGGCAGTGTTGAGGCTATGCTTACCACATTAGCCGGTGTCAACTCCAGCAATGAAATGTCCTCACAGTATTCGGTAAGAGGGGGCACCTTCGACGAGAATTCTGTATACATTAATGGGACCGAGGTGTATCGTCCTCAGCTCATTTCTTCCGGACAACAGGAGGGATTGAGTATTATTAATCCCGACATGGTAGGTTCAATTGGCTTCTCAACAGGTGGTTTCGGCGCTGAATATTCCGACAAAATGTCGTCAGTCCTCGACATCACCTATCGTGAGCCGGAAGCATTTGAAGGCTCAATCTCGGCAAGTTTGATGGGCGGAAGCCTCACAATTGGGCAAAACTCAAAGCATTTTTCCCAATTGCACGGTCTTCGCTACAAACGCAATTCCTCTTTGCTAAGCTCTATGGAAACAAAAGGGGAGTACGACCCCAACTTCCTTGACTATCAAACCAACATGGTGCTGAAAATGAACAGCAAATGGCAGCTTTCATTCCTTGGCAATATAGCTGTAAACAATTATAACTTTACCCCCACAAGCCGTCAAACCAATTTCGGTACTTCGCAAGATGCCAAGCAATTCAAAGTCTATTTCGACGGCAAAGAAAAGGACCGATTTGAAACATATTTCGGCGCATTAAATTTGACCTATCGCCCCTCAGCTGCCACCAAACTGTCTTTGCTCGCTTCTGGATATCTCACCAATGAACTTGTAAGCTACGATATCTCCGGCGAATATTGGCTCGACCAAGCCGGTACGACAGGTGGCGGAAATGAAGATAATGCAATTGGTGGCGAACTCGGTGTCGGTCGTTACCACGAGCATGCTCGCAACCGTCTGAAAATGTCGGTTATGTCATTCGGTGTCAAAGGGGTCACCGGAATCGCCCACCATAACCTCTCTTATGGACTTGATTTCAAGCATGAAACAATCCATGAGCGAACACGTGAATGGGAATTGCGCGACTCTGCCGGCTTCACTATCCCGACCAATCCCGAAGCTATCAACATGATATATAATATGTCGTCGCGACAAGATATCTCATCTAATCGCCTCTCATTTTTTGTGCAAGACTCCTATCGTGTAAACACATCATCGGGATATTTCGCAATCAACGGCGGATTAAGATTTAGCTATTGGGATTTTAATAAAGAATTTTTGGTAAGCCCTCGTGCTTCGGTCGCGTTTGTACCCGAGCGAAATAACAATTGGACCATGCGTGTAGCTGCCGGATTATACTATCAGTCCCCATTCTATAAAGAATATCGTATGCCCTCCGACGATGGTCAAGGCAACACAATTATATCACTCAATAAAGATATAAAATCGCAGCGCTCAATCCATCTTATCCTCGGTTCCGACTACACATTCCGAGCATTCAATCGTCCCTTTAAATTGTCGGGCGAACTCTACTATAAAAATTTGGGCAATCTCATCCCCTACGAAGTCGACAACTTAAAAATCGTATATTCCGGTAAAAATGAAACGTCGGGATATACTGCCGGACTCGACCTCAAACTTTTCGGTCAATTCGTCCCCGGCACCGACTCGTGGATTAGTTTCTCTTTAATGAAAACAAATGAGAATCTTAATGGAAAGAACGTGCCACGCCCAACCGACCAGCGATATTCTTTCGCACTCTTCTTCACTGATTATTTCCCGAAAGTGCCAAAATTGAAATTCTCATTGCGAGGCATTTTCTCCGACGGGCTTCCAACAACTGCCCCCCACACAACTCGCGACCAAGGATATTTCCGCGCGCCGGCTTATAAACGCGTCGATGTTGGATTGTCCTATGCATTGCTATCGCCTCTTAATGAAGTCGGTTCTAATCGTTCGTCATTACATAAATATTTTAAATCAGTGTGGCTGGGTGTTGACGTTTTCAACCTCCTCGACATTTCCAATGTTAGCTCCTACTATTGGGTGACCGACGTTAATAATATTCAATATGCCGTACCAAACTATTTGACACGCCGTCAATTCAACGTCCGTCTGACAATTGATTTCTAAACGACATCAACAACATAAGCGATATATCAACATAAAAATGAGGCTGTCTAACAAGTTTGTTAGTCGGCCTCTTTTGCTATTGATTCAAAAAATA
>CAYWXG010000054.1:0-15431 GCA_964462445.1 uncultured Barnesiella sp.
TTAGTTTTCAACTTCCTTTTTTATTTTTTTCAAAATTATTTAGGACAATATTGATTCCATGTATGAAGCTTTCCAAATCTCTCTTTATGGAATCACTATTCCTACCAGATTTTATTGATTCATTACAATACCTTGCTACCACAGATTTCAAAAAGGCACCATCACCACAACTATTATCAATGATGTGTTTACCAATTATAGAAGGGCCGACATATTCTGCATAATCAAGCATTTCGTCAACAATATATTGCGGCGTGAATACTTGCCCTATTTTTTTAGTTTTTCTAGTTTCTTTCATTCCATCTTCCTTTCTTCTCTATGTAAGAGATACTATAGCAGACGGAACTCGTTGATTATTAGGTGGTATTTCGTTTTGCTTATCTGTTTTTGCTATACAATTACGCACAATTATATGGCTGTCAGCCTTTTTATTGGCTCTAAAATGGTGTAAGTTGCTTTATTTTGCGTAATTTTGCAGTAAATTAAGTATCTCTTACATAGAGAGCTATCATTTTGCTAAACATCTTTACTTTCTACAAATCCTTTAATATCTGAGCGTTTGCTCTATCAACTACGGCATTATCCAACGATGCCAGATAGATTTGTGTGGTCATCTCTGAATCGTGGCCCATTCCCTCACTGATTACCGATATAGGAATGTTTTTGCTCTTGGCTATGCTTGCCCAAGAATGACGGGCTACATATAGGGTTAAGGGAATGGATAGCCCCACTAACTTTGCAATCTCTTTCAATGTTTTATTGGTGCGATATTGTACATTCTTATATTGGTTCCTATCGTATGGATTTTTGAGAATGGGTAGCAAATATGGGCTGTCATAATCATTATTATACTTCTCCACAATCTCCTGCATACACTTCTCCCAGCGGATAAAAAGTTGTTGCCCGGTCTTGCGTCTGCTATATGAAAGTATGCCATTGGATAGGTCTTTCTTCTTCAAGTATGCCATATCGATAAATGACATTCCACGAGTGTAGAATGAGAATAGGAACATATCCCTTGCAAAGTCCAACGATGGTTGCAATGACAGGTCGAGACTCTTAATCTGCTTGATTGCCTTTAGTGGGATTGCTCGCTTAATGGTCTTGTCAATACCCGTATAAACGTGTTTGAACGGATTTCGATTAGCTGTCAACTCCTTTTCAACCGCGCGATTATAGACTGCTCGGAGTATTCGCATATAGAACGAACTGCTGTTTTTGGTCAATCCCCTATTGCGTAAATATGCCTCATACATCAGCATTAAGTCCGAGTCAAAATCCTCTAATAGTACATCTTTATCCTCGCGATACTGCATAAAACTTTTGAGTGTGCAACGATAAGTTTCCGATGTACGCTGTTTGCCCATTTGTTGCAGTTGGACAATGACACCCTGCATAAAGTTGAATAGAGACTGTTCATTGGCTTTTCTTTTGAATGTAGCGATTATATCATCGGCAGTGAAATTTACTCGTTTCTCCTCTAATTGTTTGATGATACTTTGCAACCGCTTAATATCCCAATCAATTCGTTCCTCGATTGATTGAAGATAGTTTTGTCGGCTGCTGCCTGCAACGATTATTGAGTTTTCATCCTCGTCCCACTCATGCATAAAGAGTCGGTAATCCGTCTTTAATTGACGGATTACACGATTCTGAAAGATTTGATAATAGACTATTCCCTCCTTGTTTTCAATTGTCGAGGGGCGAAATTTTACCTTTATACTTGCCATATCTCAATCATGGTTTTGAATTATTTTGATTAATCTCATTGCTATCCTGCTTTGTCCCGTTGGACTTGGAATACCATGACGAAGATAATCACCAAAATTTGTTGTAGTAGTGGGCTTCGTTGCCGTCGTCGAGCGGTGAGGGCATTCCCGATGCTACGTGCAACGCTATGGCGCGCGCCATCAACATGTCGTCGTGGCATCCCTCTTGCGCTCCGTAGCTGCCGTTCGATTTCACTTGATAGGTCAGTAATTCGTTGAGCGCCGACTCCTCGCGCTCGATATATCCATGCTCCCTTACCAATGCAATCAATCCGCTTATAATCATTGATTTGGTGGCGCGATTGGTATGAAATCCAATCTTCTTTCCACCCCCTTCATCCACACGGCGATGATAGATATTGGGGTAAAATCGTTTCACCTGCGATAGGATGTAGAGTCCGGGGTCACCCTCAATATTTTCGCTCTCAAAAGTGTTGCTTTCAAACACCACTAACGCATTATTCCAATATCGCCCGATTTGCACGCTTTTCCATGCCAAAATATCATGGTCGCAGTGTCCTCGCCATTGTGCCACAATTTCCGGAGTCAACCCGTCGACACCCCCGCAACGGTCTATTACCACTATCACCGACCAATCGCTTGAATGAGAGCGTCCCCCGACATCAACTCCTACTACATATCTTCGCTCGCTACGTCGATGTTCCGGTCGTGCCCATATCTTCATTCCCCCTTGTGCCGACTTCAAAAATCGCAGATTGTCGAGCGATTGCTCCCCGCTATTCTTGTCGCCGGTGATTTCGCCAATTTCAGCGGCAGCGCAACAGTCGCTACGCATCATCTCTACATCTTCGTGATTGAACACATTGTGTTCGGTTGAGATAAAGGCTTCCTCATCGGTAGTTGGATATTCGGCGTGCATCTGCTCGCGGCTCTGATATTCGGCGCGTTTGTCGTGGTACCATTGTATCATTTCCAATGTCAGTCCCCGCTCCCATAGCCCCAATTCATATTCATCGAGACTTTTCCACAACTTGCCGACATCGCTCACACTTTTGCGATAAATTTCGATTTCATACCACGCCACGAATACTGCTCGCTTGTCGCTCTCCCCCGTTTTCGCACGCAGCCATTCTTTGTGGAAATAATTGCCGATGCCGTTGGCGGTGCTTTCAAGCACTATCATCGTCAATGGGGTGGAGTTGATGCCGCCACACACTGCACGGATAAATTCGCGAGGAGACGATAGTGCAGTGTCTTTCCAAAATGCCACCTCCGACAGGTGGGCCATAGAGTAGTCGTTACCTCTGACTGCATCTTGATTTTCGCTCGAGCCTACGGTCACTTTGCACCCTCTCCCTTGAATGATGCGAGTGTTCAATGTTCGCTCAAAAGTGCGAAAAGCCGGAACAGATTCCCCCTCCCAGTACTCCGCAGGATAGCGGTCAAGCATTTTTGTGAACATCCCACGTATTGTCGACGCTGTGTCCTTGACATGAGCGCATATCAGAGAGTTCCAATTCTCTTTTTGTGTAATCTGTATCCATGCCATATAGAGTTGAACAAGCGTAGAGCCACCCCATTGACGTGCTTTTAATATTATCATGCGCAGCGGGCGTCCGTCAAGGCGGTCAGCCTCCAATTGCGCCAACACCTTGCGTTGAGGTTCGTTGAGCATAAACGGGATATCGGCACCGGTTGTTTTATCCTTGATGATAACGCACTTCGATGCCCAATATTCAAAGTCGTAGCGGCAACGCAACTTCACCCAATCCTCATGCCTTTTGACCTTCTTATAACCCTTGTCGCGCTTCATCGCCACCGGCACCCACGCCATCCCGTCATTCCATTCGCGTGCGGCAACTCGCTCCCTCATTCCGCTGCACCCTATCCCCTTTATCGGGTCATACTTCACCTTCAATGCCTCGTTTCGATGCCTATTTTCCGCAATCAATTCTGCTATGCTCCATTCCTTCCCCATTTCGTGCTGTTTTAATTTTTCGCAAAGTTATCCCTTCGGATTGCTGCCGATGCGCTAAATTCATACACTCGAAATGATACGTATAGAGAAAACTATTGCACAAAAAAAGTGAGCACCAAATCATAGCGATTGGTGCCCACTCTTATGGTGTTGGGGGTGATTTAAACGAGTACCCCGATTATTTCAAAATTATTCTGCAGAAGCGGCAGGTTTTTCGATGTTGTTGACTGTAATCTCAAACACCAAAGTCTCCATTTTGCCGATAGGACCACGACCTTTTCCTTTGTAGCCCAATTCACCGGGAACAACGAGGATAGCAGAGCCACCTTTGCCGAGCATGTAAAGACCTTCTTTGAAGCCGTCAACCAAGTTGGCAACGCCCATGCGTGCAGGTTTGTCGCCAATTGAGCGGTCAAATTCCTTGCCATCGATATGTTTGCCTACATAGGTAACTTCAATTGTATCATCAATAGTTACTTTATCACCTTCACCGGGGTTGAGGATTTTGTACACCAAACCTGATTCGCTCTTTTGGAAACCTTCTGCCAAGCGTTCTGCCGCATATTTTTCACCTGCTGCAATGTTTTCTTTTGCTTCGGGAGTTTCACGAGCTTCAGCTTCAGCTTTTTCTTCAGCCTTTGCACGGATTTTACCCATTACAACTTCGAAATCGCTATTGATTTTAGTCAATTCAACTTGTGAAATAGTGTCGTTGCTATACACTTTGCCAAACGCATCTACAATAGCTTTTGCATCAACGGGAACACCGAGGTTCTTGTCCATCAAGATACCATACATTTGCAATCCCAGTTGAACACCATTGAGGAATGCCAAGTTGGTAGTGTCGGTTGTCAATACAAGTTCCAAACCTTTGATGAATTCATCTTTTTTGAAATCGTTGCGTTGCTTTTCGCTCATCATGGACTCGTAGCGCTTAAAATTGTTAAGAGCTTGAGCTCCTTGCATTTGTCCGAAAGTCATTGAAAGGCTATCGCCCAATGCTTTATCTTCTGATGCAACATTTTCGTTGCCTTGTTGGCTACCACATGATGCAAGTACTAATGCCGATGCAACGACAGCTGTAAAAATCTTTTTCATGTTATTTTGTTGTTTATTAAATGTTTTCTAAATTGTTGTAAATTAAATCTCTTCGGGATTATTTGCCAAGAACTTTGAGCAATTCAACATCGAAAATCAAAGTGGCATTCGGACCGATGATACCGCCTGCCCCGTTGGGTCCATAAGCCAAATCCGACGGAATATACAAACGCCAACGTGAGCCAGCTTTCATTAACTGCAAAGCTTCTACCCAACCGGGTATCACTTGGGTAACACCAAATGTAGCGGGAACACCGCGCTCCTCCGACGAGTCAAACACTGTGCCGTCGATCAATTTTCCGGTATAGTGTACTTCTACTTGGTCGGTAGCTACGGGTTGAGCTCCATCTCCCTCTTTGATTACCTCATATTGAAGACCGGTTGCTGTAGTTTTCACTTCTGCACGTTTACCATTTTCTGCGAGGAATTCCTTCCCTGCTTTTGCATTGATTTCGCCGAGCTTCGCTGCTTCTGCTTGTTGGCGTGCTTCCATCTCGGTGAAATATTGACGTATCACTTCTTTGGCTTCATCGTAGGTCATTTTTGCTTTCGCTCCGCTAAACACTGCGGCAACGCCGTCGGCGAAATCTGTCACATCGATTTCATTGATTCCCGATGCTTTGAAATTGTTGCCCATGCTCATGCCAAGAGCGTATGAAATCTTGTCAAATTCAGTATTTTCCATTTACTTTATTTTTGTGTTAAATAGTTACTTTCTTAATAAGGCGATACAAAGATAACGATTAACAGCCTAAAATTACTCTCACGATATTATAAAAAATATTAACATGCCGTGAAGCTATGTCAAAATAGCATATAATAGAGTTATTAATGTCGTTGACATTTGGATATTTGCGACATATTGCCTACATTCGCATTACTTTTTTTACATAAAACAGAGTCTTTATTTTTTTAGAATAATTAAATCTACTACATAATGAATCGTCAACTTACATTCCTTACTTTATCATTGGCTATAGCCTCGACTGCAACAATTTCGGCAGCCGACAATCAAGTGAGTGTCACAACTCAATCTGTAGCTCCGCGCGCTATTGAAGTGACCGCAATCAACGATAATATAATCCGTGTTGCTAACACTCCGAAAGGTGAGCAAACTCCGGCTTCGCAGACGCTTCTTTCTCCGAAGCATGATGCCGATACCAAGCTATTCTCCACTGCCGACTCCGACATCCTGACAACGGCTTCGGGTATTGTCGTGACTGTCGACAAAGTTGATGGTGCCGTTACTATTGCAGCGCCCAATGGCGTTGTCGTTGCCGACAACGGGGTGCGACAATCAATCAACGGCAAAGAAAAAATGACTATCACCACTCCCGGTAATGAATCTTTCTATGGTGCCGGCGAACGTGGGTATAAACTCAACCTTGCCAACGACACTCTCGTGATGTTCAATCGCCAAAACTATGGTTACACTGCCGGCGAAGAGCGAATCAAGCAGATGAACATCACAATGCCTTTGATTATATCTTCGAAAGGTTATGCAATCCTCTTTGATGACTTCGCTGCGTCAACTCTTACAACTTCAAATCCGTTGACCTACACCACTGAAGCCAATAACTCTCCCGCCTACTACTTCATTAATGGTGTCACCGGCGACACTCGCCAAGCTCGTATCGACAACCTTATTGCTCAAATCACGAAGCTCACAGGGTGCCAAGAATTGCCCCCACTTTGGTCGCTCGGTTATATAACTTCTAAATACGGATATCGCACCGAAGGAGAAACGCGTGGCGTTATCGACTCGCTTCATCGTGCCGGTTATCCCGTAGATGGTGTTGTCCTCGACCTTTATTGGTATGGGAAAGAGGAAGATATGGGGCGTCTTGAATGGGATAAAGAGCAATGGCCCACTCCCGTGAAAATGCTTGCAGATTTAAAAAAGAAGGGTGTGAATCTCGTCGCAATTTCACAACCCTACGTGTTGCAAAATGGTCGTGCTATCGACAACTATAATGAACTTGCCCCAAAGGGTATGTTTGTGCGCGATTCTCTCGGCAACCCCGGTAAAGTAACAATATGGGTGGGACATGGCGGAATGTTTGATGTCAGCAACCCCGACACTCGTAAATGGTTGTCGCAACGCTATCAACAACTCACCGATATGGGGGTTACAGGTTGGTGGGGCGACTTGGGAGAACCCGAAGTGCACCCCGATTCGCTCGTGCACTACAACGGACTTAAAGCTCGTCAGTACCACAACCTTTATGGCAACGATTGGTCAAAAATAATCTACGACCTCTTCAAAGAGCAATATCCCGACCGCCGATTGATGACAATGATGCGTGGCGGAACTGTTGGTCTGCAACGCTACAATGTTTTCCCATGGTCAACCGACGTGTCTCGTTCATGGGGCGGGCTTCAGCCACAAGTCACAATAATGCTCAACTCCGGTCTTTCCGGACTTGGATATATGAGCCACGACGTGGGAGGCTTCGCTATTGACCCCGAGAATGTTATCATCCCCGAGCTGTATGTTCGTTGGCTACAACTCGGACTATTCTCTCCGATATTGCGCACCCACGCTCAACAAGTGGCTGAACCCTACAAATATCCTGAGCAGCAACACATCATATTGCCTCTTATCAAAGAACGTTATGCATGGCTTCCCTATAACTACACTCTTGCCTTCGAAAACGCTTCTTCAGGCCAACCGCTTGTGCGTCCGCTCAACTACTATAACTCTGCCGACACTTCGCTTGATTCAATATCCGACCAATACTTGTGGGGACGTGATATCCTCGTTGCTCCGGTGATGACTGAAGGTGCTACTCAACGAAAAGTAACATTCCCGGCAGGAACTTGGCTCGACATTACAAATCCTGCCAACGTATATCATGGCGGTGAAACTATTGATTATCCGGCACCCCTCGAAGTGCTCCCATTGTTTGTTCGCGCCGGTTCATTCATTCCTCGTGCCGATTATAAGATGCGCAACGTTGGCGACTATCGCACCGACAACTACACCCTGCGCTTCTATCCCTATGAAGGAAAATCCGATGGCTACATCTTTGAAGATGATATGTCGACCCCGACAACAATTGCACAAGGTCGCTACTCGCTCCTCCGCTTCAACGCCGATACCAACGCCGATGCTATAACAATCGGTATGAAAGCTGAGAACGGGTCGGCTGAATATCTCAACCCCAATGCTGTAAAAAATATAACACTCGAGGTATATAATATTTCATCGCGTCCCGCCGCAGTGACCTTCAACGGCAAAAAAGCCAAGTTCAATTACGACGAGGCCTCTAAAACTCTCTCTGTTAAAGTTAAATGGGACATTGCGCAGGAGGGCGCTATCGTAATAACAAAATAATCAAAGTCTATGTCTCATAAGTCAAGATTGAAAAGCATAATAAACAAGTTCATTAAATACGGACTCCCCACACTCCTTAGTGTGGGGCTATGTTACGTGCTTTTTCGTGATATAAACTTGGCTGAGATGTACGACTTCATTGTCAACAACTGCGACTTTTCGTTGATACTCGCATCGATGGCCCTTGGAGTTTTCTCTTTTTGGTTCAGAGCGATGCGTTGGCGCATGCAACTCAACGTAATAGGACTCAATCCACCGGCTTCGG
This sequence comes from uncultured Barnesiella sp., assembly GCA_964462445.1. GTDB lineage: Bacteria > Bacteroidota > Bacteroidia > Bacteroidales > Muribaculaceae > JAGBWK01. The sequence goes on from CAYWXG010000054.1 coordinate 8,409, forward strand.
TGATGTACTATAGTATTGTCGGCACGTATGCTGTAAATCTTGTACTCCCGCGCCTTGGTGAATTATGGCGTTGCGACTACATCTCGCGTCGCCAGAAAGCTCCATTTGTTTCAGTGCTCGGCTCTATGGTGTCGGAGCGTCTTGCCGACACAACTACCGTGCTTCTGATGGTTCTCGCAGCAATCATTTGGGCGGGAAGTGCCGTCGACTCTTTTGTTGATGAATATCCCGGAATGTTCAATATGATGGAGGAGATCTTCACATCCCCCATCACCTATGCTATCATCTTTATCGGCTTGGTGGCAATGTGGCTCTTTTATCGCCGATATTGTCGTCGTTCATGGATGATGAAAATTAAAAAGCAGATAAAAGGGCTATTAGGAGGGTTTACCACAATGTTCCGTATGCGTAGAATATGGCTTTGGTTGTTGTTGACGCTACTCCTGTGGGGTACATATTTAGTGCAGATGATTTTGAGCTTTGAAGCCTTTGCTCCAACTCGTGAATTTATGGCTGTCAATGGACCATTGATTGCCTTGGTGTCATTTGTATTAGGCTCTTTATCAATGGCTGTCCCTTCAAATGGTGGCATCGGTCCCTATCAAGTAGCTCTTGGATTCGGTATGATGTTCTTTATGAAGGATGAATTATCACCCTCTCAATGTTATGCCTTTGCCACTCTCGTGCTTGGAGCGCAGATGCTTGTTACCATTTTGTGCGGACTGTTTTCATTTGCCGGTATAGCTATTGATAATCATCGCCGCTCTCGCTCGTCTTAAAAATTTACGACCTTAGAAAATTTGATTAGTAGCGGAGCTATTAACGTTATTTAGGAGAAAAAAATGCTGATAATTGGCATTTTTTGGTTAAATTTGCGCCAATAATACCAATTATTTGCTTTTATGTCGAGAGTTGAAAATATTTACGATTTTAGTAATTCAAACGAAATAGAAGTGCTTTCCAACGACGATTACACATTGCATCACTTCTGCTCGGAAAAAGATAATATAATACTGCCTGCCACAGTAAGAAGCAAAGGGTTGTCAATCATAATGTTTACAAAAGGTGAGGCTGAAATTTGTGTAAATTTTCATACCATAAAACTAAATGCCGGCAGTGTTTTCATCATTTCTTCCAACGATGTCATGGAGCTGAGCAAAAGTCGCATGGATAGTATTGAAGGATATTCCCTTTTCCTTCCAAATGATTTTGCCAAAACCTTGAGTTTCGATAACAATGCCTTGAACTACAGCAATATTGACCTTGACGGGCCTCGCCCGGTTATTCAACTCAACAACGATAATCGTCGACTTTTCGAAGGATATTTTAATCTACTCGAACTTAATGCCACAATAAACAAAGAGAGTTCCGTATACACTCGCAATGTTTCGCGTTCAATTGTCGGTGCTATGATTTATCAATCTTTGGCGCTATTCGAAAAGCAACGTGCCGACTCTCGTGAAAATGACAAAGCACAATCAGGACCCGTGGGACGAAAACATTTCTATGTCAGGGATTTCATGGAACTGTTGCATCAAGATTTTAAGAAGCATCGCACTGTTGGTCACTATGCCGACAAGTTATTTATTTCTGCAAAATATCTTTCGCTAATCATAAAAGAGGCTACAGGACGAACTGCTACCGAATGGATTGACCATTTTGTTATTCTCGAAGCTAAAAACTTGTTGCGTTACTCCGGGCTAAATATTCAACAAATTGCCTACGACCTTAATTTCCACAATCAATCGGCATTCGGTAAATACTTCAAGCACCTCACTGGAGTATCACCGTCCGACTTCCGTAAAGGCTAAAATAGACACTTCCACTTCGCTATTTTTCGTATTTAATAACCTATTTACAAAGATTTTTCCAAATTTTGGGAAAATCTTTGTTTTATATTCTTTTTTTGTTTAAATTCGTTGACTGTATAATTTACCATGAAACTTTTACAAACAAACTATCTAACAATACTCAACATTACAATACCTTATGAGTTATCTCAAATTTGACAAGAACCTGATGATTAATCTCGAACAGTCGCTTCGTAAGGAGATGTTGCGTACCAACCAAGCCGGTGCTTATCATTGCACTACTGTCGTTGGATGTAACACTCGAAAGCAACACGGATTGCTCGTTATTCCGATGCCCGGACGCGAGGAGTATAGCCCTCATGTGTTGCTCTCGACTCTCGATGAAACTGTGATTCAGCACGGAGCGCCTTTCAATCTCGGGTTACATCGTTACAGGGGCGGTGTTTTTAGCCCCAACGGCCACAAGTACATTCGCGAATATGATTGCGAAACTGCTCCGCGTACAACCTATCGCGTTGGCGGCGTTATTTTAACAAAGGAAAAAGTGTTTATCTCTGAGGAAAATCGTATTCTTATACGTTACACTCTGGTCGACGCTCATTCTCCAACTACACTCCAATTCCGTCCTTTCTTGGCTTTCCGTGAAGCTAATGCTCTTTGCATCGCAAATGGAAATATTGATGGCGCTATGACACCGGTCAACAATGGTGTTAGTTGTTGCCTCTACAAAGGTTACCCGACTTTATATATGCAAGTGTCTCGTAAACCGGAATGGGTTAATGAACCCAACTGGTACAATGGTATTGAATATGTAAAGGACCTTGAACGAGGCGTGCCTTATTGCGAAGACCTTTATGTCCCCGGCTATTTCCAAGTAAATATCAAGAAAGGGGAATCAATCATCTTCTCTGCAGGCACTTCGGAAATCAACCCCCGACAGCTTGCCGCTTTATACAAAAAAGAACATGATTCGCGCACTCGTCGCACTTCATTCTACAATTGCTTGAAAAATGCAGCAAAGCAATTTTACTTTAGAGAAGATGAACGCGACTATATGCTTTCCGGATATCCGTGGGGTACGATTTTGGCGCGAAATACTCTCATGTCGCTTCCGGGAAACACTCTTGCAATCGATCACCGCAAGGACTTTGAGGAGATTATGACTACAACAGCCGACAATCTAATCTCCTTTATCGACACCGGTAAGCCATCAGTCAAAATTCATGGTATCGACATGCCCGACATTCCACTATGGGCAATGTGGGCAATTCAACAATATGCTAAGAGTTTCTCTATCGCTGAAGCTGCCTCTCTTTATGCTCCCTTAGTTGATAAGTTGCTCAACACTATCATCGACAATAAATACCCGAATCTTAGAGTCGATGACAACGGCATGGTATTGACCGATGGACGCCAAAAAGCTGTATCGTGGATGAACTCCGCAACCAATCATGGCCCGGTGATTCCTCGTTCCGGATATTTGGTTGAATTTAATGCGCTATGGTACAATGCTTTGATGTTTGGCGCTCAGTTGCTCGAAAATAATTCCAACTATGTCGAAGCAGTGGCACGTTGGAAAGAAGTGGCGGATAAGATGAAACAACCGTTCATCGACACTTTCCTAAATGATTCCGGCTATCTCTACGACTATGTCAATGGCACATTCGCCGACCCATCAGTACGCCCCAACATGGTGATTGCTATTGGACTGGACAATTCGCCGCTCGACCGTCGTCAACGAAAAGGTGTACTCGACGTAGCCACCCGCGAACTATTGACTCCAAAGGGGTTGCGTACCCTTTCGCCTCGTAGCTACGGATATCGTCCAACTTATGTCGGCGACCCATACGAGCGCGAAATCACTCTACACAACGGGCCGGCTCGTCCTTGGCTTATCGGATTCTACGCCGATGCCTATTTGCGTGTGTTCGGAATGAGTGGCGTTTCATATATCGACCGTATGCTAATCGGTTTTGAGGATGAGATGACCAATGGTTGCGTCGGCTCTTTGTCGCAACTCTACGACGGAAATCCTCCCTACGACGGACGCGGCGCTATTTCTCACGCTACAAACGTGGCTGAAGTGCTTCGCACTTTGCGTACTCTTAAAAAACTTAATTCTTAATTACCACCTGATTAAATAAGAACACGATATGAAAGCATTAATGTTCGGGTGGGAATTCCCACCTCACATCTTAGGAGGATTGGGCACCGCAAGCTACGGCCTTACCAAAGGCATGTGGGAATGTGGTGACATGGAGATTACCTTTGTCATTCCTAAACCCTTCGGTGACGAAGATAAAAGTTTCGCGAAAATTATCGGTGCGTCTCAAGTGCCGGTTGCTTGGCGCGATGTCAGCCGCGACTATGTGGAAAGTCGTATTGGTAAATTGATGGACCCCGATGACTATTTCCGACTTCGCGACAAAATCTATGCCGACTTCAACTATATGCGCACCAACGATTTGGGTTGCATTGAATTCTCCGGTAGATACCCCGATAATCTCCTTGAAGAGATTAATAACTACTCTATTATGGCAGGTGTTATTGCACGTGCCGAAACTTTCGACATCATTCACTCCCACGACTGGCTCACGTATCCTGCCGGTATTCACGCTAAGCAAGTCACCGGAAAGCCTCTCGTAATCCACGTGCACGCCACCGACTACGACCGCTCTCGTGGAAATGTCAACCCAACGGTGTTTGGTATCGAGCGCGACGGTATGCTTCGCGCTGACCATATTATCACTGTGTCGGAGCTGACTCGCCGCACAGTTATTGATAAATATGGTATCGACCCGGCAAAAGTGACCACCGTTCATAATGCTGTGGTGCCATTGAGCGATGAGTTGCTTAATGTCGAAGTAAATCGTCCCAAAGAAAAAGTGGTAACGTTCCTCGGTCGTATCACAATGCAAAAAGGACCCGAATATTTTGTGGAAACTGCAGCCAAGGTGTTGCGCCTCGACCGAAATGTTCGCTTTGTGATGGCCGGGTCCGGTGATATGATGGACAAAATGATCGACCTCGCTGCTCGTCGCGGAATTGCCGACAGATTCCACTTCCCGGGATTCCAAAAAGGGAAAGAAGTGTACCAGATGCTAAAAGCTTCCGATGTCTACATGATGCCTTCGGTGTCGGAACCTTTCGGAATTTCTCCGTTGGAAGCAATGCAAATGGGCGTTCCTTCGATTATTTCAAAACAATCCGGTTGTGCCGAAATCCTTAGCAATGTCATCAAGACCGACTATTGGGATGTTGACGCTATGGCCGATGCCGTTTATTCTATCTGCAACTATCCTGCAATGTACAGTCAATTGCGTGAAGACGGACTCGCGGAAGTAGCTCAAATCACTTGGGATAAAGCCGGTCAAAAAGTAATCGACATTTACAACAAAGTGTTAGGGCGAGGATAATCCCCTCGGCACTGTATTAATCAACTTTAAATTTAAAACCAACAAATAAAGAAATAATATGAAAGCCATTTGCTTCTATTTTCAAATACATCAGCCGTTTCGCTTGAAACGTTATCGTTTCTTCGACATTGGCAACGACCACTATTATTACGACGACTTCGCTAACGACGACATAATCTCTCGTATTGCCCACACTTCATATATTCCCGCAGCCGAAACTTTGTTGCGCATGATAGAAGAAAGTGGTCGCAAATTCAAATGTGCAATCTCTGTATCGGGTGTCGCTCTCGAGCAAATTGAAATGTACGTGCCGGAGTTGCTTGATATTCTCAAAAAACTCGTCGCAACAGGTTGCGTTGAAATACTGGCCGAGACCTATGCTCACTCTCTGTCTTCTCTTGCCGACCCCGATGAATTTGCCAACCAAGTTAAAGTGCATGGTGAAAAAGTCGGCGAACTTTTCGGCGTGAAACCCAAAGTGTTGCGCAACACAGAGTTGATTTATTGCGACGACATCGCTCCTCAAATTCTCGCTATGGGTTATAAAGGGGTTATTACAGAAGGGGCTAAACATATCCTCGGTTGGAAATCTCCCAACTACGTCTATGCAGCCGCTTCTGCGCCCAAACTCAAGATGCTTCTCAAGAACGACAAGCTATCCGATGATATCACTTTCCGTTTCTCCGACTTTAATTGGAGTGAATACCCGCTAACTGCCGACAAGTACATTAAATGGATTGCTGATACTCCTCAAGAAGAGCAGATTTTCAACCTATTCATGACATTGGAAGCATTTGGTCAGTTGCAAAATCGCGATTCAGGTATTTTCCAATTCCTTGAAGCGCTTCCACGTTTTGCAGCTCAGCAAGGGGTTGAATTTATTACTCCCACTGAAGCAGTGTCGAAAATCAAACCTGTGGCTGAACTCGGAGTGCCATTCCCTATGTCGTGGGCTGATGAGGCACGCGACACTTCGGCTTGGCTCGGTAATCAGTTGCAACGTGAAGCCTTCGAAAAACTATACTCTGTTTCCGAACGAGTACGCCTTTGCGACGACCGTCGTTTGAAACAGGATTGGTATTATCTCCAAGCTTCCGACCATCTCTTCTATATGTCGACAAAACACAAGGCCGACGGCGAAATTCATTCATTGTATTCTCCCTACGACTCTCCTTATCAGGCATTTACCAATTATATGAACGTACTTGCCGACTTTATCGTTCGTGTGGAAGAACAATATCCGTTGTCGATTGAAAATGAAGAGCTAAACTCTTTGTTGACCACCATTCGAAACCAAGCTCGTGAAATCGAAACCCTCAATAAAGAGGTCAGCTCAATGCGTTTGAATATCGAGCACTACAACGAAGAGCATGCTTTGCGTGAAGGTTTGACTGTTGAGGAAGAAGCTGCCCCCGCTCCTAAAAAACGAGCAAAAAAAAGCGCGGCTAAAGTTGAAGAAAAACCGGTTAAACCTGCTAAAAAAGCAACAGCAAAGGAAGAAAAAGCCCCCAAGGCTAAAACTACCAAAGCCACAAAAAAATAACCACACGCAATAGCGTATAGAGCAGAGGACCGAGATGCTTGCATCCCGGCCCTCTATTATTTAGTAAAAATTTTAAAAGCTAAGCCCTGAAAGCATTCCACTTCCCAGATAGCCATGCGAAAGAAATGACCGCCTGCCGATGATGTTCGGGAGGCGGTCATTATTTACTATTACTGTCCGCTAAAATTTTTTGAGCGGTTGAAAAATTAGGGCTGATTCCATTTGCAGGAGTCAACCCTAAATGGTTACTTTG
>CAYWXG010000055.1:0-15391 GCA_964462445.1 uncultured Barnesiella sp.
AGAAAACAATTTTGACAAGGCTATGGAGTTCATATACAAGAATGGCTATTTGGAAGAACTTCGTCCACGCATAGAGAAGATGCTTAAAATATCAGAAGAATGCGGTTGGGGATTCCCTGATACTTTATATGATTTCTACGATCAATATCAATAGGAAAGAATTGAAAAAGTAGCCAAATTCCTTGACTGGGCAAAGAGTTTGGCTACTTTTGTATCAGAGTCGTTTGATAATGCATAATGCAGAAGATTGGTGCAATCTCAAAGTTGCCAAATAGTTACCAATAACTTCCTACCATAGTACTCGTTATTTGTGTATCAATAAGATACGGAAGAGTTTTTATCCATCGCAAAGATACGTATTATTTATCAACACCTGCATTTAAACAATTGAAAATTTTGTGTTGATAATTTCATTATATTCTCGCTTGGCGGTAACATGCAATTTTACTACTTTTGCATCATCGAAATATTACTTAGAAAAACCGATTAAAGCGATGGAACTCACAAACAAGCAAGGACGACGTGAAGGGGGACGCCCTCAATATCAACAGCAATCTAAAATCGACACTTTGGGTCGATTGCAACCTCAGGATAAGGACTTGGAAGAAGCGGTCCTTGGGGCTATTATGCTTGAAAAAGATGCTTATACAGTAGTTTGTGACATACTTCGCCCCGAAAGTTTTTACGAACCAAGCAACCAAAAAATTTATCAAGCAATACAATCGTTGGGTGCTGCTCAGCGTCCTATTGATATGCTCACCGTCATGGAGCAACTTCGTTTAAATGGTACTCTTGAAGAGGTTGGCGGTCCTGCATTTATTGCCGAACTTACTTCTCGTGTCGCTTCTTCCGCCAATGTTGAATACCATGCTCGTATCGTAGCTCAAAAATATCTCGCTCGTGAACTTATCACCTTTGCTTCAAATATCGAAGCAAAAGCCTACGACGAAACCAACGATGTCGACGATTTGATGCAAGAAGCAGAGGGAAAGTTATTTGAAATTTCTCAACGAAACGTAAAAAAAGATTTCACTCAGGTCGACCCTGTTATCAAGCAAGCCATCGAACAAATTGAAGCCGCAGCCAATCGAGCTTCCGGTATGTCAGGTCTCGAATCGGGATTTCACGACCTTGATAAAATTACTTCCGGATGGCAACGTAGCGACCTTGTTATCATCGCTGCTCGCCCCGCGATGGGTAAGACTGCATTCGTGCTTTCCATGGCTAAAAATATGGCGGTCAACTACAATACTCCGGTAGCCATTTTCTCTCTTGAAATGTCCAATATTCAGCTCGTCAATCGTTTAATTTGCAACGTGTGCGAACTTGAGAGTGAAAAGATTAAAAGTGGACGTCTCGACAATCGCGAATGGGACCAATTGATGTCGCGCATACGCAACCTTTATAGCGCTCCTCTGTTCATCGACGATACGGCTTCTCTTTCGATTTTTGAATTGCGTACAAAAGCTCGCCGATTGGTACGTGAGCACAATGTGCAATTCATCATCATCGACTATTTGCAGCTCATGAATGCTTCCGGCATGAAATTCGGTTCTCGTGAGCAGGAGGTGTCAATGATATCTCGTTCGCTTAAACAACTGGCGAAGGAATTGAACATCCCGATTGTAGCACTTTCGCAGCTCAACCGTAGCGTTGAATCTCGCACCGATGGTAAGCGTCCTCAGCTTTCCGACCTTCGTGAATCCGGTGCAATCGAGCAAGATGCCGATATCGTTTGCTTTATTCACCGTCCAGAATACTATATCAAGAGTGATACCGATGCTGATGGCAATGACATTCGTAATCTCGCACAGTTCATCATCGCCAAGCACCGTAATGGTCAAGTGACCGATGTCAAAATGCGATTCCGCGGACAGTACACTCGTTTTGAAAATTGGGATGAGGAGAACACTAAATATGGAGAAGCTACTGTCGGGTCTCGAATTAATTCCGAGGACTCTTCAGTTGTAGCTTCAGCTGATCCGTTCTCTGGTGGTACTGCCGATTTGCGTGCTTCTAAATCAAATGAGATTACTCCATTCTAATCCCTACATTATCCTGCAAACATCCCTCATTTCAGAGTTTTAAACATTTCATAACAAACAGTTGTTAGAGTATAAAACTATTCTAATTTTACTATTTGTTATGAAAAAGGTTGTTTTATTAATTGCCTTAGCTTTAGGCACTGGCGGAGCGTTTGCTCAAAAAATCAATAGTAAGGAATTGAAGCAATTGCAAGCTTTCCTAACTCAACCCGCGGAACTCGTTGCAACAAATGCTCAAGCCTTAAACATTACTGATCTAAGCAATCCTATAGGGTGGGAAGGTGTAACTATTGAAAATGGTCATGTCGTTCAACTGCAATGGAAAGGTAAGCACCTTGCAGGCTCTCTCAACCTTTCTGGATTTAGCGCATTGAAGGAAGTCAATGTGTCGCGCAACAATCTTTCGCAACTTAGTGTCGCCAACAATCCCGTTTTGGCTACCCTTGATGCTTCACGAAACAAACTTTCGGATTTCTCTGCCGACAATTGTTCTTCCCTTAATAACTTGAAAATTAATCGTAATCGATTGACTACTCTCAACCTATCCGGTACTATGACACTCAAAACATTGAATTGCTCCGGAAATCTATTTGTAGAGCTGTCGGTTGCAAATTCTCCCACATTGGTCACTTTAAATTGTCAAGACTGTCATCTCGAGGCTCTGAATGTTTCCGGATGTAAAGCGCTTAAAAATCTGTATTGTGGATACAACAAACTGACCTCTCTTGCTCTTATTGATGTCGAAAATCTCGCCAACATAAATATAGATGACAATCAGATTGATAAACTTTATCTCAACAATCTCCCCTCACTCACCTCGTTTATGTGTTCCGACAACAATATGACCCAATTAGCAATAAGTAATTGTAATGCATTAAGCGATTTGGTTTGTTCTTTTAACGACTTGACCTCATTGTCTGTCGACAATTGCCCTAATCTGACTTATGTTGACTGCTCTTACAACGACTTGACCTACCTCGACTTATCTAATCAATATTTTCTTGAAAGGTTGATTTGTAATAACAACCAACTATCCACTCTCGATGTCTCATTTGACAGCGCTCTTCGCTACATTAACTGTCGTTTCAATTCAATTTTCGACTTGCGTGCAGTCGGGTGTACAAATCTGAGAATGGTGGCATGCCGTTGGAATTTCTGAGACCAGCTCTGATTCTTTATTGTAATCAAAAAATCCATATCAACAATATTGGTGTGGCGAGAGTTCGAATTATAGCCGGTGAGATATGAAATGTTGAAAAAAAAACGTAAATTTGCACTTATATTTGATTTACTATATAGGTATTGACACTAACACAAGTAGCCTTGAAATGAAAAATATAAGGAATTTTTGTATAATCGCTCATATCGACCACGGCAAATCGACTCTCGCCGACCGTCTTCTTGAATACACTAAAACTGTTGCTCAGAAAGATTTACAAGCTCAGGTACTCGACGATATGGACTTGGAACGCGAGCGTGGCATTACTATTAAAAGCCATGCCATTCAGATGGAGCATTCTATTGATGGGGTTAACTACATTTTGAATCTTATTGATACTCCTGGACACGTCGATTTTTCTTACGAGGTATCACGTTCGATTGCTGCTTGTGAAGGTGCGCTACTTATTGTTGATGCATCGCAAGGAATCCAAGCCCAAACGATTTCAAATCTCTATATGGCAATCGACAATGACTTGGAGATTATTCCCGTAATTAACAAGGTCGACCTCGACTCAGCTAAACCCGATGAGGTCGAAGACCAAATAGTGGAACTCCTTGGCTGTAGCCGTGATGAAATTATTCGTGCTTCCGGCAAAACCGGTATCGGGATAGATGACATCCTACGCGCTATTGTTGAACGCATTCCGGCGCCAAAGGGTGACCCCGATGCTCCGTTACAAGCTTTAATTTTCGACTCGGTATTTAACCCATTCCGTGGTATTATTGCATATTTTAAAATTGTAAACGGACGAATCTCCAAAGATGATTTCGTGAAATTCGTTTCTACAGGCAAAGAATATCATGCCGATGAAATAGGTGTTCTTAAACTTGATATGGCTCCTCGTGCCGAGCTTTCTGCCGGCAATGTGGGATATATTATTTCCGGTATTAAGACTTCTAAAGAAGTTCGTGTCGGCGATACGATTACTCATGTGTCTCGCCCTTGCGAAGCCGCTATCGATGGATTTGAAGAGGTAAAACCAATGGTTTTTGCCGGCGTTTATCCTATTGAAACCGAGGATTTTGAGAATCTACGCGCTTCTCTTGAAAAATTGCAGCTCAACGATGCTTCGCTCACTTTCCAACCGGAATCTTCTGCAGCTCTCGGATTCGGATTTCGTTGCGGATTCCTCGGTTTGCTTCACATGGAAATTGTGCAAGAACGTCTCGGTAGAGAATTCGACATGGATGTTATAACTACCGTTCCAAACGTTTCATATCGCGTTTACGATAAAAAAGGAAACATGAGTGAAGTACACAACCCCTCAGGGTTGCCCGATATCACTCTTATTGACCATATTGAGGAACCATATATACGAGCATCGGTGATTACAACCACCGACTTTATTGGCCCGATTATGACCTTGTGCTTGGGTAAACGTGGCGAACTCGTTAAGCAAGAATTTATTTCAGGCAACCGCGTTGAAATAATTTTCGATATGCCTTTGGGGGAAATAGTTATCGACTTCTACGACAAGCTCAAGAGTATATCTAAAGGTTATGCTTCTTTCGACTATCACATTAGCGACTTCCGTGAATCAAGACTTATTAAACTCGACATATTGCTTAATGGTGAAAGTGTTGACGCCTTATCAACTCTCACTCATGCCGACAATGCCGTTACCTTCGGACGTCGTATGTGTGAAAAGCTTAAAGAACTAATCCCGCGTCAGCAATTTGATATTGCTATTCAAGCTGCTATTGGCGCTAAAATCATTGCGCGCGAAACAATCAAAGCAGTTCGTAAGGATGTGACTGCAAAATGTTATGGTGGCGACATCTCTCGTAAACGCAAACTTCTCGAAAAGCAGAAAAAAGGTAAAAAGCGCATGAAACAAATAGGCTCGGTTGAGGTGCCACAAAAAGCTTTCCTTGCCGTGTTGAAACTGGATTAATCGATTCTAACTATATCACAACGGAGCACAACCTATAATTTTGTGCTCCGTTGTGTATCAATTCTACTCTCTGCCGGTATTAATATTAATGAAAAATTTTCCCATATAATATGACGAACCGACAAAATAATTCTAATTACGAAAACGCTGAAAATCAGCAAAACTCAGCTAATGGCAATAGTTCAAAACCGATTGAATCGCCGGGGCTGATGCAAAATGCCGAAAACCTCATTGTGAATTCGGCTCATGTTATTTTCTACTCTGCGCGTCAGGCATTGCGCCACCATGCTTCCGGTGGTAACGTCCTGATTTTTGCAACTGTTTTAGCTCTGATTGTTGCAAACATTCCGGCTATTAGTGGACATTATTTCGAATTTTGGGAACAAGAAATACGTTTGCAAATTGGGAATTTCAACATCTTCTCCCATGGCGGACATCCAATGAATTTGTTACAGTTCATTAACGATGCGTTGATGGCTATCTTCTTTTTCTCTATAGGTCTTGAAATTAAGCGAGAAGTACTTGTAGGTGAACTTTCCTCATTTCGAAACGCATTACTCCCGATTATAGGTGCTATTGGCGGTATGGTCGTGCCGGTAATTATCTATTTGGCATTTTCAATGGGAACAGATTATAGTGGAGGTGCAGCCATCCCGATGGCTACCGATATCGCTTTTTCACTTGGTGTTCTCGCTATGTTGGGTCGTCGCGTCCCTCTTTCTCTGAAAATATTCCTTACCACTCTTGCCGTTGTTGATGATATTGGAGGTATTATTGTCATTGCAGTTTTCTACTCCACTCAAATAGATGGTATATTATTGCTCTATGCGCTCATGCTCTTCGGTGTACTTCTCATGGGCTCTTGGTTGCGTATCAAGAGTAAAATGTTCTATATCGGTGTCGGCGGTGTGATATGGTTCTTATTCCTCAACTCAGGCATTCACCCAACAATCGCTGGCGTGTTGGTTGCCTTTTGCGTCCCTGCAACGCCCGTATTTGAACCGAAAAAATATATCAAAAAGATGCGCGATGCAATTACTCATTTCCGCCGCGAAGACGACGAAACTCTTTCTCGCAAAGGCATCTTGTCGAAGCAGCAACTCGACTGGCTTAAGCAAGTTGAATCTGCATCCGATAAAGTTATATCTCCGCTTCAGGACCTTGAAGACACACTGCACCCCCTTGTCAACTACATTATAATCCCATTATTCGCATTTGCTAATGCCGGAATATTTTTGCTCGACATGGATCCTATGAGTATCTTTGAAGGAGTAAGTTGGGCTGTGATTTGTGCATTGGTTGTGGGTAAATGTGCCGGTATTTTTGTATTCTCATGGATGACTATTAAACTTCGACTTGCACCAATGCCCGAGCATAGTAATTGGAAGATGATGGCCTCGATTGCAATGTTAGGGGGTATTGGTTTTACAGTTTCAATTTTCATTGCCAACCTCTCTTTTGGCTCAATGGGCGATGAGGGGGCTGCGCTTCTCAGCAATGCAAAACTTGGTATTGTTGTTGGTTCATTGATTGCCGGAATTGCCGGTTATCAACTTCTTCGACGCACTTTGCCCAAACAACCTGTAGAAGCTGAAGAATAATACACATATATTTATTAGCTAACAGTTATATATCCTAAACAGCAACGAGATGCGACACATAAAATCGCATCTCGTTGCGTATTTTGGGGCATTCGTTGAATTCTCTACAAAAATTTTCTTTGAATTTTTGCATTTTCACATTTTTATGTTAATTTTACGGCGAAATGTTAAAATTGAAATTTCGAGGAAACAACAAACACTTTTTTCAACTTATCTGTTAATGTTATAAAAAATGTGCAAAATAGCATCCTTGATTTCAGCGATTTAATACGATAAAGATATGAAGAAATCTACTATATGGCTACTCACAATATTAATGGTTGTCACCTTCATTGGTTTGCTTTACATCGAAATCAAATACATGGAGGACATCATCAAGATGCGCGACGACCAATTTGCCGAGGGTGTTAGCCGAAGTCTTTCTCATGTAAGCCATGAGCTCCAACAAGAAGAAGGACGCTATTATATTGAGAAGGATGTAAGTGAGGTTGAGTCAGCTACTCTTTATTCGCAGAATTCCGATGGGCAACTACCTCATTTAGGTGGCATAAGTTATAAGTTCAACACTTTCTCAGGGATTGAAGGTAGGTTGACAATACGTGGTGACGTTGACCAAATTTCAAAATTACGTACTGATGAAATCGAACTGTTTGACCGTAAGAAAGATTTTGACGAAGCTCAGGCGCGTGTTGATAACAGTAGACGTTCTAAAGAAGACATACTCAACCAGGTAATCTTTAAAATCAGCGCTCAAGCCATCAATCGTCCCATTATCGAACGCGTGGATTCGACTCTGACAAGAGAGTTAATAACTCAAGAACTCGAAAACAATGGGATTAGTATCCCATTCTGCTTCGCTGTCGTAAACTATAATGGTATTCCTGTGTACACAACCGAAGGGTTCCCCAAAGTTGCTTACACCGAGGAGGGTACTATGTTCACTCAGGAAATTTTCCCCTACGACCCTGAAAATAAAAAGATTTTCCTCAAAGTATATTTCCCTTCAAAGGAAAAATACATTCTCAAATCGGTGCGTTTCTTAATCCCGGCATTTATCTTCACCATCATATTGCTATTCGTCTTTGTTTACGTCATAATTTTGGCTTTCCGCCAGAAGAAACTCAACGAGATGAAAACCGACTTCATCAACAACATGACCCACGAGTTCAAAACTCCCATTTCCACAATTTCACTCGCAGCTCAAATGCTCAACGACGATTCTGTGAGAAAATCTCCGGCCATGTTGCAACATATCTCAACCGTAATCAACGACGAAACAAAGCGCCTTCGTTTCCAAGTTGAAAAGGTGTTGCAGATGTCGATGTTCGACCGCAAGAAAGCCACAGTGCGTTTGCAAGAAGTCGATGCTAATGCCACAATCGACAATATTGTTCACAACTTCAAAATCAAAGTTGAAAAATATGGCGGGAAACTCAACGCCTATCTTGATGCTGAGGACTCTATCGTTAACGTCGATGAAATGCACTTCACCAACGTAATCTACAACCTGCTCGACAATGCAGTCAAATATCGTTGCGAGGACCGTCCTCTCGACATTGTAGTGACAACAACTAATATCTCAAATTCTCGTCTTGAAATCACTATTGCCGACAATGGTATTGGTATCAAGAAAGAGCATTTGCGCAAAATATTCGAAAAATTCTATCGTGTGCCAACAGGCAATCAACACGATGTTAAAGGTTTCGGACTTGGGTTGGCTTACGTCTATAAAATGATTTACGTACTCGGCGGAACAATCAAAGCCGAATCCGAACTTAATCAAGGAACAAAATTTATAATAATATTACCACTAATTAAAAATTGACAATTATGGAAGAACGTATGCGTATCTTATTATGCGAGGACGATGAAAACCTCGGCATGTTGCTTCGTGAATATCTCCAAGCTAAAGGTTTTAATGCCGACCTTTATCCCGACGGCGACGCAGGTTATAAAGCTTTCCTCAAAGGAAAATACGACATCTGTGTTCTCGACGTGATGATGCCCAAAAAGGACGGATTCACTCTCGCTCAGGAAATTCGCACTGTAAACTCTGAAGTGCCTATCATTTTCCTCACTGCAAAACAGCTCAAAGATGATATCCTTGAAGGTTTCAAAATCGGTGCCGACGACTATATCACAAAACCCTTCTCTATGGAAGAACTCGTATTCCGTATCGAAGCTATTCTTCGCCGTGTGAAAGGCAAAAAGGGTAAAGAAGTGACAATGTACAAAATAGGTAAATTCACTTTCGACACTCAAAAACAAACACTCATGGTTGAGGACAAAGTGACCAAACTCACCACCAAAGAGTCCGAACTCCTTAGCCTTCTTTGCGCTCACGTCAACGAAATTCTTGAACGTAATTTCGCGCTCAAAACAATTTGGATCGACGACAACTATTTCAATGCCCGTTCGATGGACGTTTACATCACCAAGCTTCGCAAGCACCTCAAAGACGACCCGACCATTGAAATCATCAACATCCACGGCAAAGGCTACAAACTTATAGCTCCCGAATCTGAAGTTTCAGCCGAAGCATAATAGTTTGGCAAATACAAATAAACGAATAGGTCTGAGTCCACAACCGGATTCAGACCTATTTTTTGTTCAGTATTCGAGGCTGTGTCTATATTTAAGATTTTGATACAGCCTTTCTTTGTGGCTATTGTTTCACAAATATTTTGTCCCGTTTGAACATAGATAATGAAATGTAAATAAAAAAGATACTGTTTTGTTTGATATTTGGGAATTTTATATTACTTTCGTAGTAAATAGTTTACAAAAAATGGGAACTTATGTCAATTGATAAAATTAAATACCCAGGGCAACTAGTAAAAGCCGAGTTACTTGAACGAGGTCTTAAACAAAAAGCTCTCGCTGAGGCACTGCGTATTAAAACCTCGCATCTAAGCGAATTATTAAATGGGAAAAGAACGCTTACCCCAAACGTGGCAATTGCTATTGCAGAAATACTTGATATTCCTGCAAATACTTTGTTGTCGATACAAGCTGAGTATAGTTTATCTAAAAGATCATCTTACGTAGATAAGGATATTGCAAGCGCAGAATCGCAGCTTATGGAGTTTGATGAGGTTGTTGACATTAAATCCCTCTTAAAGAAATCCGGACTTGGGCGAAAATCTTTTGTTGAAAAACTTGACTGGATCAAGACTAAGTATCAATTAGTCAAACCACAACAATTAAAATATGAACAAGAGAGCTTGCTAAATGGATGTTTTCGCAAGTCAGAGGTTACTGGTCTTGACATGCGTAAAATCGCGACATGGGTTATAAAAGCAAATGCAAAAGCTTTTGAAAATCCTGTACACGCAACATATAACGCAGATAATATTAATTGCATCGCGATAGAACTGGGTAAAATTCTTCATGAGAATAAAGGAAATACAATACTTAAAGTCCGAGAATTATTGCGTGCAAATGGTATAGGTTTTGAATGGGTAGAGAATGAAAAAGGAGCTTCAATCGATGGTTATTCCTTTGTTTCTAATGGAAGCCCATATATCGTAGTTACATTAAGATATAATCGTATTGACAATTTTGCCTTTACAATTATGCACGAAATTGGGCACATTGCAAATAATCATATTTCTGACTCTATATCAAAAATTAACATTACTATTCATGACGCGGATGAAATTACATTACTAAATGACGAACAAGTTGCGAATAATTTTGCCGCAGAAACATTAATACCTCATTCTGAGTGGCAATTTGCACCTCGCGTTCCTTTAAGTCCGTTTTTAATACAAAAAAAATACTCAGAATGGGCTAATAGGAAAGGATTCAATAAATGGATAGTTTTAGGTCGAGTATCTCACGAAACTGGTATGTATCGGTTTGTAAGTGATCCTACTAGACAAATCAGTAATAGTAATTTTATTATTTAATTTTCTAAGAAATATCTGCCGATGAAAATGTAATTATGATACAAAATAAGCCCTGAGCACCTGGAAAATGAACAGGGCTTGGTCCATTTGCAGGTTTAGGACCATCTTCGCATTTGCGAAAGGAAATATGTATTTTGACAACAAAGATAGAAACTTTTGTTGTTGTCACAATATTACAACGTGAAAACCTGCTTTTTAGTATAAAAATATCTTAAATTTTAAGTATATGATACACGATTTATTTGGCAATCCGATAGAAATTAAGTCGGAGTCGCCTAAAAAGCAGAAGCGCAAATTGGCGAAATCTCACTATAGAGCGAGGATAGACTCGTTTTATCAATCTGATATAGAAAGACATCTTGAGACAACAAGCATTTATGATATGCCGGTTGTAAAAGCTAACACAATTATCCCTCAGTTTACAACCACAACTCCGTTTGATCGAATAAAAACAAGTTCCAATGATAGTATAGTAATATTCTATACTCATGATAACCGGTTTGCTCCGGCGCTTAACCATCCTTGGGACTATATAGAGTTACTTAAACCATTCGTAGGGGTTCTTGGCCCGGACTTGTCTCAATATAACGACATGAATTATGCAATAAGATTACATAATTCTTATTGGAATAAAGCAATAACTGCATATCTGCAAAACAATGGTGTTAACATGTATCCCAATGTTACATGGAATTTACCCAATAGTTATGAATATAGTGTTGAGGGATTACCCAAACACTCTGTTATAGCCATAAATAGTATTGGTGCCTTAAGTAGCAATTTTTCAGAAAGTTTATGGTTAAATGGATATAATTACATGGTTAAAGAATTGCAGCCCATTTGGATTCTGAGATATGGACCTAAAATTAATGGAGAGTATGAGGAAATTAGTTCATATCTTCCAAATGTTCAACTTCAAATTATGCGAAACAATGGGAGGAAACGGAACCGGAAGTAAAGGGCGACTTGAACCAGAAGAAAGCCGACACTACAAAGGGGCGTTTCAAATAGGAAATAATATTGTTGTGCTTGAGCCAAAAGACCCAAAACTCAACATTAAGCTTCCGGAAGAGAGTCATACCCCTAATAGAATTTATGTAGCCATAAATAAACCTCCTGAAGGAAACAAAGGTTTTAATGACCCATATGCAGGTAAATTAAAATCTATCGGTATTTATGGGTCAGATTGTAAGAAACTATATGAAATACATGCTGATCATTCTCATGATGGGATGAAAACACATTATCATCCTTGGGAGAATGGGCATCCAGTTAAAGCAGGGAATGGGAAACATGCTCATAACATAGCTCATAGTTTAACTACTCAAATGATATCATTATTGAATCTCATAAAACAATATGTCCCGTATTATGAATAATAAATCAAACGATATTCTTGATTACATCGGAATAGATTTAGGTGGATATAAATACAATATGAAATATCCCCCAATGACTAACATTTATGGTAACGCGTACGATGGTTACGAGTCGCCTAACAAGCTTACTTTTTTCTACGATTTCTGTGTTCAATTTTATGGTGTCTCTTTTTGGGTTGGAGATGTCCATTATGAAACGGAATTTTCAGACGAAGGAGTAATACTTAAAAATATGTCAGATAATACGATCCAAGGCCCTTTTGGTTCTCCATTGAATTTAATCGAACACGCTATGATTGGAGAAGAACCTTTAATCAAACTGATCGACCGAGTAGAAAATGTTGTTTTGCATTAAGATTGCAATCTTAAATGTTTTTTTGTCGATAAATCTATTGCGGAGCAGCGTTAATGGCAAGTTGCGCATTTCTTACACTTCGTTTAAGGCAGTCGCAAGATTGCCTTAAATTGTGTTTTTGAAGTTAAAGTAATTAGAGAAAGTTTGTTTTAAACTATTGAAATTTATGACTGTCTGTTACAACTTTTATTAATACGTCCAACTTTTTTGGGGGAGCATATCAAACCCGGATTCAGACCTATTTTTTGTTCGATACTAAGGTTTTATTTTATTACTGTCCGCTAAACATGTTTTTGTGGTTGACTATACCAGTTTTGGCAACAGACAAGCCCCCTATTTAATGGGAGTCAACGGCTGTCCGCTAAAAAATCAGAACCTCGTACTAAAGAAACGTACCCTTGAATGGCTGTCCTTGCTGTTTTTAGGCTTATTATGCCTTTTGCAGCACAAAAATGGCAACTTTTACGTCCAAAGCATCGGCTGTCCGAGAAATTAGAAGTTGCTGAATACGCTAATGATTTTTAGCGGACACCAATAGTTTTATTTGCTGATTTTTAAATGTGTGCAATATTTGGCAAGCAGATTATTTAATGAAATCTCCCCATTCTCAAATCGTTTAGCATCGAGTGCTAAAATCCTCTCAAACACTGATGTTTTCCCCTTGTAAAGAGCTTTTATATATGGCAAATTGTTTTTATACTCTATACTAATATTTGTGAAATTAGCGGAAAAATCATCCGGGTCGTATATAATGGAGTAACTAGGACGTTTAGCACCGGGTATGTCTTCTCTCAAAATATCTTTATCTACAAGGTCTTGAATATCTCTAATTGCAGTGTCCTTAGAACATTTTCCCAATGCAGCCCACGTTTTGGAGGTTATTTTAGCCTCGTATCCATCAAGAAAAAGGTTGAGTATGTCAGTTTGCCTTTGGCTCAATGGCACTGCTGAAGCCTTTTGCCAAAAAAGACTTTTATTTAGTATTGTGCTAACAATATTTTCGGCTTCATCAAGAGAATCGGAAAGTGTGTTAGCATACCAATATAGCCATTCGGTGATGTCACCGTTACCTCGTTGGGTCTTTTCCAATATATCATAATAGTGTTTCTTATTCTTATTTATCTGCGAAGAAATGTTATAGAACCGAAACTCGCTCTTATCTGCACGAGCCAATAATATATCTGAAAGAATGCGAGCCAACCGTCCATTTCCGTCTTCAAATGGGTGGATGCTTACAAACCTTAAATGGGCAATACCTGACCGTATTACTGAATTTATCTCTTCCTTGCTGTTGAACCAATCAAGAAAATCGGTCATTTCTTTCTCTATACGATTTGGTGAGGGTGCTATATAATGAATTTTCTCCCTGCCAAACGTGCCGGAAACGATATGTTCCTCATTTGTTCTATATCTACCGACTTCAATCTGGAATCCATTGCTGAACCCGGTTGGGAAAAAAGCGGCTTGCCATCCACATATTTTTTCTTTCGTCAAAGTAAGTCCATAATTATTAACGGCATCAAGCATTACGGCTACAACAGAATCTACATAGTGTGAAGGTGCAGTATATTTGATATTCTCTATGCCAAGTTTTCGTGCAATGGAAGAACGAACTTCATTTACATTAAGCCGAATACCCTCTATTTCTGATGAATATACAACATCATAAGTCAGATTTTCAGCCATCGCTATTAATTTGCTGTCAAAGCCAAGCGAAGCCAATCTACCATATAGCAATCCCTGTTTGCGATTTACTTCTTCTAAAATCGCAGTCAATTTATCGGCTTCCCAATGGAACTCTGTCCAATTATCTCTTTCGTGTATATACATAATAATATATTTGGTACGACAATTTGTATCAATAACGTCGCAAAATTTGCGACAAATATAATCATAAATTGTCGCAATCCAAAAATATAATAGCAAAATGTCGCAAAATTTGCGTCATTTTACGGCTATAAATGCCGAAGATTACCATTACTCTCTCGCAACAATCCCAAAAGTTTCCAAAGTCCCGCAACCCCGACACGGCAAAACTATTCTGTCCATAGTAAATATTGTTTTACCATAAAAAAAGGTTTAATGCTTGTATAAATGAAATGTTTTGTTAAATTTGCACTATAACTTATGCCAATATTATTCCAAGAGAGGAATTTAGGTATAAGAAATTTAGCTATTAGCGTTTACCACGTTTATTCTTGTCTCATAGAAAACCTTCCAAACTTTTATAGACAGTCAAGAATAACTTAAAGTAGACGCTCACGGATATGTATATATCTATCCGACTCATTCCATGCCATATTCGGCATGGGGTGAGTTTGTATAGTCACATATCAGCGTGAGGTTCTACCTTGTTATTTAACTGTCACTTGTTTACTTGGAAGGTTACAATATGAGATAAATAGCAAGGTATGATACCCACGCTTTTTTGTTTATACTGTCGCAGGAGGGTATCGGCGACAATTAAAACCTAACAGCATAAAATAATTGATTTATTTAAATTCAGAACGCAAAGGATCGCCAGATAATCAATAGTAAGAGATTCCACACATTCTCCATTCCATCGAATAGGAGAAAGATATGAACAAATAATTCGATTTTCAGTTACGATGTCAAATTTGACATGTTAGAAGAATGAAGGAGAAAAAAAGACTGAGTAAATTTAAAAAATTAATCAATGGTATAGTTGCGAATACGTCGCAATTTATCTCGTTTGTCTATAATTGCATCTTACAGTTATGGACTAAAGTTAGTTCGCAAAAAAAGACAATATTGCGTTCAATGGGATTTTCGGCAACGCTTATCCTTATAGGTTATTTTGTCAATAATTCGTCATTATTTACAGGGGAAGCAGCTTTCAAAATGTACATGTTTGAAAAACTATCTAAATGTTTTGATAATAACAACGATAGTGTCCCCAATGATATAGTTTATTTTAATATTTCATCGATTTGATATAATCGTTTGAAGAATAAACACTTGAA
>CAYWXG010000056.1:0-14713 GCA_964462445.1 uncultured Barnesiella sp.
TTTTTTTGAATCAATAGCAAAAGAGGCCGACTAACAAACTTGTTAGACAGCCCCTTATTATTTTTCACAAACAAATTATTGCACTTTTCAGATAAGTTTTATAGCTTTGCATTGTTTTCGCGTTTCCAACAAATTGTCACGCGTCAATCTAATTCTACCAATAAATCTAAATACTTCCCAACATTAAAAGAATTAAATTCTCACGATATGATACAAACCGTAATCAAACGCGATGGGCGCGTAGTTGGCTATAATGAAGAGAAAATCAAAGCAGCCATTCGCAAAGCAATGCTTCAAACCGAGCTTGGCGAAGATGAAGCTTTAATTCAAAAAATTGCCGACCGAATTGGGATTACCGGCAAAGAACAAATGTCGGTAGAGGAAATCCAAGATTGTGTTGAGTTTGAGCTCATGAAAAGTCCGCGTAAGGAAGTTGCTAAACGCTATATCGCCTATCGCGACAAACGCTCTATTGCCCGACGTGCGAAAACACGCGACATGTTCCTTGAAATCATTGAAGCAAAAAACAATGATATAACTCGTGAGAATGCCAATATGAACACCGACTCGCCGGCAGGAATGATGATGAAATTCGCCAGCGAAACAACAAAACCATTTGTCGACGACTATTTATTGTCGGACGAAGTTCGTGATGCAATTAAAAACGGCTATTTACATATCCACGATAAGGATTACTACCCTACCAAAAGTTTAACTTGCGTACAACATCCTCTTGATCGCATACTCGTTTCCGGTTTTATTGCCGGACATGGTGAATCGCGTCCTGCAAAACGCATCGAAACAGCATCCATTATTGGTTGCATCTCAATGGAAACTGCACAAAATGAGATGCATGGTGGTCAGGCAATTCCTGCATTCGATTTCTATCTCGCACCTTACGTGCGCTCTTCTTATATTGAAGAATTGAAATGCGCAGAACAACTTTCCGGCGAAGATTACTCAGCACTTTACAACGAAGAAATTGCCGACTTTATCAAACGCCCGCTTGAAGGATTGAGCGGAGTTGAGCGAGCTAAACAACATGCAATTAATCGCACAGTAAGCCGTGTTCACCAAGCAATGGAGGCATTTATTCACAACATGAACACAATCCACTCTCGCGGAGGCAACCAAGTTGTTTTCTCTTCTATCAACTATGGCACCGACACTTCAGCAGAAGGTCGTTGTATCATCCGTGAATTGCTTCAATCCACTTATGAGGGTGTCGGAAATGGAGCAACAGCTATCTTCCCGATTCAAATTTGGAAAAAGAAACGTGGAGTCAACTATCTCCCCGAAGATCGCAACTACGACCTATATCAACAAGCATGCAAAGTGACTGCCCGTCGCTTCTTCCCCAACTTCGTAAACCTCGATGCATCATTCAATTATCACGAGAAATGGGATGCCAAAGATCCTCGACGTTTTGAATACGAAGTTGCGACAATGGGGTGCCGTACTCGCGTGTTTGAAAATAGATATGGCGAAAAAACATCTATCGGACGTGGTAATATTTCATTCTCTACAATCAACATCGTACGTCTTGCAATTGAGTGTATGCCGATTGTCGACAATCACGAACGAATCGAACGTTTTTTCTCCAAACTTGACAACATTCTCGAAATCACCGCTCGCCAGCTCAACGACCGCTTTAATTTCCAAAAAACAGCTCTTGCAAAACAATTCCCATTGCTAATGTCGCGTTTGTGGAATGGTTCGGAAAACCTTAAGCCTAACGACACTATTGAATCGGTAATTAATCAGGGTACTTTAGGTATCGGATTTATCGGATTGGCTGAGTGTTTGGTTGCTCTCACAGGAAAGCATCATGGGGAATCGGAAGAATCTCAGAAATTGGGATTACGCATCGTTTCTCATATGCGTAGCCGTGCTAATGAGTTCTCCGAACGTTATAGCCACAATTTCTCTATCCTCGCAACACCCGCCGAAGGTCTTTCCGGGAAATTCACTACCAAGGACCGCAAAACATTTGGGGTACTTCCCGGTATCACGGATAAGATATACTATACCAACTCCAATCATGTGCCGGTCTACTACCACTGCTCTCCTCGAAAAAAAGCACAAATTGAAGCGCCTTATCACGAATTGACTCGAGGTGGTCACATCTTTTATGTTGAGATTGACGGCGATGCGACCCACAACCCCAAAGCAATTGAAGATATTGTTGCCCTTATGGACCAACACGATATGGGATATTGCTCAGTCAACCACAATCGCAATCGTTGCATGGATTGCGGATATGAGGACGCTCAAGATAGTATCGAAACTTGTCCTAAATGTGGCTCTCAGAACATCGACAAACTTCAACGAATCACAGGCTATCTTGTAGGGACTACCGACCGTTGGAACAAAGCCAAACTTGCGGAACTCAACGACCGCGTTGTTCATAAATAGGGACTAATCATATACCTCAAACATATGGGCGCAAATTGCGCCCATATTAATATGACTCTTATAATGGCTCAATCGACAATCAGAGTAATTGACATTGTGCCTGGGACATCAGTAGATGGCCCCGGACTTCGCACTTCCATATACATTTCAGGCTGTCGTCATAAGTGTGCAGGCTGCCACAACCCTCAAACGTGGGATTTCAACAACGGCACTTTAATGACCATTGATGAAATTATGAACGTAGTCGAAGAAAATGGATTTAATGTCACTCTCACCGGCGGGGATCCTTTGTTTTCAATCCCGGCGATTACCCCACTCGTTGAAGCAATTCATTCTACCGGATACTCAATTTGGCTATACACCGGATTTACATTTGAGCAGTTATCAACTCAACCCGGAATAGATAGAATACTACCATATATTGAAGCCATTGTTGATGGCAAATTTGAGCAGGAGTTACGCGACATCTCATTGTGCTTCCGAGGCTCCTCCAACCAGCGTATTATAGATGTACAATCCACCTTGGCGACAGGCAAGATCTCCACATTTGATTACTAAATAAAGCAGTACAGACTACTAACACCTTTGGATGTTAGAAATAGAAAAGTCATTTTTCAGCCTCCGGGAGTTTGAAATTGATTGGAAGAGTATACCACACATCAACAGGTTCTCCATTCATTTCCCCAGGAATAAAATTGGGTAACATATTTACGATACGAACGGCTTCTTCGTCAAGAGTTGGTTCTACACTACGCACTACTTTTATTTCTCCAATAGAGCCATCCTTTTTAACCACGAATTGAACAACAACACGTCCTTGCACTCCGTTTTTCTTTGCCATTTCGGGATATTTGAGATTACTTTGAACCCATTTTAAAAGTCCGCTGTCACCGTCATCCGGAAACATTGGGAACCGCTCAAAAGAAATAAATTCCTTGTTATCTTTCTCCGGAGTTCTCTCTTCAATAGGCGTAGTTAATTCCCCCGGCACTGGCTCTGAATATGCGCCTAAGGCAAACAATAAAATTGCAATAATAGCTCCAATAACTCGCCTCAATGCCAAACATTTTTTATATCTATATTTAGATTCAAATTCCGATTGATGCATGGAATAGTGTTTTAAGGTTGTTAATATTGGAGTTAGCTAACTGCAAATATAACAAATCCAACAATATAATCCCTTAAGTATAAAATATTTTTAGAATATTTCCACCTTCTCCCCTCGCTTTAATCGCTCATGCATTTCGGAGGCTATAGTAAACATTGCATCTCCACTTGAGTTGAGCGCAGTTTCTACAGAGTCTTGAACAACACCTATGATAAAACCAACAGCAACTACTTGCATTGCGACATCGTTCCCAATGCCGAAGAGTGAACACGCCATAGGAATCAGTAAGAGCGAGCCACCAGCCACCCCCGAAGCACCGCAAGCTCCCAAAGTGGCAATAATGCTAAGCAAAATAGCACTTGAAAATGAGATATCAACCCCCAATGTATAGCAAGTGGCGAGTGTCATCACGGTGATAGTGATAGCCGCACCATTCATATTGATTACGCTACCGAGCGGAATACTCACCGAGTAGAAATCCTCATCAACCCCCATGCGCTTGCATAGCGCCATATTTACGGGAATATTGGCAGCTGAAGAACGAGTGAAGAATGCACTGACGGCACTCTCTTTCAAGCATCGCCACACCAACGGGTAAGGATTGCGACGAAGCATACAGCCCACAATAATCGGATTGAACACGAGCGATACAAGCAACATACACCCCACCAACATCAACAACAATTTGCCATAAGTGGAGAATATTTCCAATCCGCTTTGAGATATAGTTGTATAAACCAAACCAAGAATACCAAATGGAGCACAACGAATAATCCATGTTACGACCTTCGACACTGCATCAGCCCATTGGCGTAGGGAGTTAATAGTTTGCTCGCTTGCCACCTTTTTAAGTGCCAGCCCTACAATCACAGCCCAAAACAGTATACTCAAATAGTTGGCATTGGCAATAGCTGTAATTGGGTTACTCATCACATTGCTGACAATGTTGCGGAACACATCACCCAAAGCCCCCGGTGCACTTGCAGATGCACTTTCCACTTCGGCCAATGTTACTGACACCGGGAATAAGAATCCTGCAACTACAGCAACAACAGCGGCCAATAGTGTAGTTAGTATATAAAGCGATATTACTATGCGGAAACGTCTCCCCATACCTGCTCGAGCAGTAGCAACTGATGATGTAGCAAGAACAGCAACAAGTAAAGGGGCAATCGCTTTTAGAGCGCCAACAAAGAGATCGCCCAACATAGATATTACGCTAACTCCGGGAATGGTGAGTGCTAATACCGAACCGACAATTATACCGACAAAGATTCGCAACATTAGATTAGTTTGCGCCCATATGCGAAGAATGAATTTTAGGAGTATCATAATTTTATATTTATTGTCGGAGTCCAAACGTTTTCTATTTGCCCCATTTTATTTATTTGCTAATATTTATAATCTGTTAGAATAAGAGCGCTATGCGGTAAACTACAAATGCAACGAGCCATGCTGCAACCGTGTTATAAAGCACTACAAATGCACCATATTTCCAAGAATGAGTTTCTTTTACAATGGCTACTATTGTCGCTACGCAAGGACAATACAACAGAATAAATACCATCAAAGAAAGAGCTACTGCAGGATTGAAATCCGGTTGTCCGGTTACCGAATTTGGGGCAGTAAGTCGAGCCGACAAAGTTGCATCATCAGCCTCACCATCACCCGTATATAGGACACCGAGGGTAGATACAACAATTTCTTTTGCCGGGATGCCTGCCACTGCAGCTACCGACGCACGCCACGTAAATCCCAGTGGTTCAAAAATTGGATTAATAGCCTTCCCTATCATCTCAAGATAGGAGTCGCGCGAGGTGTCAATTTTAGTATCATCAATTGCTGATTCAGTCTTTTCGGTAGATACTATTACTTCGGTATTGTCTGACGTGATTCCCTTTTCATCATGGCGGGGGAAGTAGTCGAGAGCCCAAACTATAATGCTGGCGACAAGGATTATACCCCCCATCTTCTTAAGATATTGTTGAGCCTTCCACCACATGTGACGCACCGAAGATTTGAATGTCGGCATGCGATATGGCGGCAACTCCATCACAAATGGTGTTTCATCAACTTTAAACACAAAACGGCGCAATAATCTGGCTGTAATAACCGCGACAGCAACTCCAAGAACATATAGTGATAAAAACACCAATGCAGCATGAGTCGAGAAGAAAATGCCTATAAACAACACATATATAGGCAGTCGTGCCGAACAGGAGATAAAGGGATTTATTAATATCGTAATTAGTCGCGAGCTACGGCTTTCGATAGTTCGGCATGCCATAACTGCCGGAACATTACACCCAAACCCCATAACTAACGGAATGAATGATTTGCCGTGAAGTCCTATCTTATGCATTATTCGGTCCATAATAAAAGCTGCACGCGCCATATATCCCGAATCCTCCATAAATGAAATGAAGAAATATAATATCAAGATGTTAGGGAGGAAAACGATAACACCACCCACACCACCTATTATACCATCGGCAATCAAATCTTTAAGGGGACCATCTGCCATACTATCGTTAACAACTTGGCTTAACCAGCCGCACCCACTTTCAATCCAATCCATGGGAAATTGTCCGATATAGAATGTCACCCAGAAGATAAAAAACATGAGTGCTATGAATATCGGAAATCCGAATAGTCGGTTGGTTACAAAAGCATCGATAATCTGCGTTTTTGAGACTTCCTCTTTTTCGTTTCGTTTTAATGTTTCGGCAAGTGCACCTGAAATAAAACCATATTTCTCATTTGTGACAATTGTCGGTATATCTTCATCAGGGTGCAATTGAGCAATATGAGCAATTGCTTTATCACGCAAAGATTTTATTTCCTCACAATGGTCGGATGATTCAATGATTTTATCGGCTTCACTATCTCGTTCCAAAAGTTTAATTGCGAGGTAGCGAGCTGAGAATCGGCTCGAAATCTGCGGGTCAGCTTTAAGATGGGATTTAATTGAGTCAATAGCATCTTCAATGTCTCGCCCAAGATTAACATGGACGTGACGCACAGTTCTATTGCGACCTTCATAAACCTCAATAATGGTATCAAATAATTTGTTTATACCCTCACCATTACGAGACACTGTTGGCACAACAGGTACACCAATCATGCCTCCGAGAGTGTCAAAGTCAAGAGTATCTCCGGAATTTCGAAGCTCGTCATACAGATTAAGAGCTATGACCATCGAGTGGTCCATATCGATAAGTTCGGTGGTTAAATATAGATTTCGCTCAAGATTGGACGCATCGACAACATTTACAATCACGTCGGGAGTAGACTCCAACAGGTGTCGACGAACATAGAGTTCTTCCGGAGAATAAGCTGACAGAGAATATGTGCCCGGAAGGTCAACTATATTAAATTTATAGCCATTGTAGCGAAAAGAACCTTGCTTAATATCAACCGTAACACCACTATAGTTACCAACACGCTCTTGCGCGCCGGATGCCACATTAAAAAGTGAAGTTTTACCACAATTAGGATTACCAATAAGCGCAATATTGATAGTACGTCCCGAAGCGTCAAGTTTTTGAGAAATGGCATCGGTGTCATCCTCAACGACTACATCGCGGATTGAATCTTTTTCCGATTCAACATATTCATCGACAGGAACAATTTCAATCATTGAAGCTTCGCTGCGGCGCAACGACACTTCATAGCCCATCAATCGATATTTAACGGGGTCACGCAACGGAGCATTAAGAACGGCAGAAATTTCACGACCTTTCACAAGACCCATTTCCATAACACGATGTCGAAAAGCTCCGTGCCCTAAAATTTTTATAATAACGGCCGACTGACCGGTTTCTAAATCTGATAATCTCATACAATCTATGAATGTGGATTGCCCTAAAGATTAGTGTATTAATAGGCTTTCCCATTATAATGACACAAAGGTCTAAAAAAATCCAGTCACTACAAAACAAATCGACTCATTATTTATATTCATTCTAAACTATAACGCTAATTTGGACACAAATTCAGCAAATTACACCTAAGAAAACGAAAAACTATGACAGAATTCTTATGGAATTTAGTTCAAAAAATAATTTATTGCGCAAAAATTACGCAAAATAATTTGTAAATTCGAAATAAGCTTTGTATCTTTGCGTAAAATCGACGCATTAACTTATGGACGAGCTAAAATTTTGTTATAAATATCCACATCCTGCAGTAACAGCGGATTGTGTAATTTTCGGATTTGATGGAGTAAGCATCAAAATTTTATTAATCCAACGAGGTATTGAACCATATAAAGGAAAATGGGCATTCCCCGGGGGATTTATGAAAATAGACGAGACCGCAGAGGAATGTGCCAAAAGAGAATTAGAGGAAGAAACCGGATTAAAGAATGCCTCAGTTGAGCAATTCTACACCTTTTCAGATATAAATCGTGACCCCCGCGAACGAGTAATAACAATAGCGCATTACGCTCTTGTACGACTTTCCGAGGTGAAGGGTGGCGATGACGCCGCCTCAGCTCAATGGTATGCTATGGACGAGGTCCCATCTCTTGCGTTCGACCACGACCGCATCCTTCGAATGGCAATGAATCGGCTAAAAGAACGCATTTGCTTTGAGCCGATTGGCTTTGACCTACTCCCGGAGATTTTTACTATGACCGAGTTACAAAATCTATATGAAGCGATTTTGGAAGTAAAGTTTGACCGTCGCAATTTCTATAATAAAATGCTTAAACTCGGCATTCTCACCGAGACAGAACCGCGACCTGCCAATGCGCCACGTCGCATGCCCAGCAAATACCGCTTCAATGCAGAGAAATATGCCGAACTGAAACAAAAAGGTTTTAGACTGGAATTTTAATTTAAAATTAACACATATGTACAACAGAAGATTTACACCGGAGAAAATACAAACCCTTAACCGAAACGAAGTTTTTGTATTTGGCAGTAACCTTGCAGGAGCACATGGTGGCGGAGCTGCACGTATTGCAGTCAATTGTTTTGGAGCAATTTGGGGTCAAGGAGTCGGTTTGCAAGGACAATGCTATGCTATCCCAACAATGCATGGCGGAGTTGTAGCAATTCAGCCGTATGTTGACGAATTTATTGAATTTGCAAAACAACATGCCGAGTTCACTTTCTTTGTGACACGTATTGGTTGTGGCATCGCCGGATTTAAAGATAGCGATATTGCACCTCTATTTAAAGAGGCATTGAAAATAGAAAATATTATTCTCCCAAAATCTTTTGTTGATTATTTTAGCCATGCAAATAATCTCTGATTCCATACGTGGTTGCTTAATGGCAGGTGCTGCGGGCGATGCTTTGGGCTATGAGGTGGAATTTATGAGCCGGAAAGCAATCCTTTCTCGTTTTGGTGAACATGGAATAACCAAATTCGCTCTCGATCGCAAAGGTAAAGCACTCATTAGCGATGATACCCAAATGACACTCTTTACTGCTAACGGCCTACTAAATGCTACACATTCAAGATTAGGCCTAACAGATTCAGTTGTTCGTGCATATGTCGATTGGTATTTTACACAAATTGGAAGAAAGGACTTCATAAAAAGTTGTTGGATAAGTGAAATTGACACATTACACTCACTAAGAGCTCCGGGGAATACTTGCCTGTCGGCTCTTAAATCTATTACTCTCGGTAAAGAGCCAGAAAATAATAGTAAAGGGTGTGGTGGGGTAATGAGAGTTGCGCCCGTTGGATTGCTGGCAATAAGTCAATGGGTATTTCACAAAAAAATGTGGAAAGATGGTGACGTTTTCAAACTCGGAGCAGAATGTGCGAAGATTACACATAAACATCCGGCAGGATGGTTGTCGGCAGGACTATTTTCCCAGATAATATACGAGATTCTTGATCGCTCCACGTTTAAAAGAATCGATCAAATGGAATTTGAACATATAATCGGTACCGCTTGCCACTATATGATTCACTGTTATAACACCTTGCAAGAGTATATATATCCGCTTCAAACAATGCTTTTTAGGGCATTAGACTTAGCAAGACAAGATATTTCTGATTATGAAGCCATCTCGCAACTGGGTGAAGGATGGACCGGAGATGAGGCCCTTGCTATAGGTATATATTGCGCATCTCGACACTTCGAAAATTTGGAAGAAGCAATTATTGCTTCAGTCAACCACGACGGCGACAGCGACTCGACCGGCTCTATTTGTGGCAATATTATGGGAGCAATTTATGGCTACGAGCATATCAAAAAGCGTAATATCTTTTGTCCTGAAGGTAAGAAATTGGAGGATACACTTGAACTCTCGGAGATAATCCTCGCGCTGGCAGATGACCTGTCAACAGGGGGCATTATCAACGAAGAGGATAATCC
The DNA here is from genome assembly GCA_964462445.1 of uncultured Barnesiella sp. Classification (GTDB taxonomy): domain Bacteria; phylum Bacteroidota; class Bacteroidia; order Bacteroidales; family Muribaculaceae; genus JAGBWK01. Next base: position 9,861 of record CAYWXG010000056.1, read on the forward strand.
GGGAAAGAGTCAATGGTATGAACGATACTGCGAGATTAAGCCTGTGGGCATACATAGCCAATCAAGTTTATAATATAATACGTTAAGAAAACACACAATGAATAGGAAAGAATGAAAGCGCGTCGTTTATTAAAGTTTTATTAAACTTTGACAATTTTATCCATTATATTGAACTATTTCCATATATTTGCAATATGGAAACGACAAGACGCATATTGGTCGTCGATGATGAAGAAACATTATGCGACGCGCTTGCATTCAATCTTAAAGCAGAGGGTTATATTGTAGAAACAGCCTATAGTGCAGAAGAATCTCTGACATTTGATTTGTCGAATTTTGATTTAATATTACTCGACATTATGATGGGCGAAATTTCCGGGATACAATTAGCGAGAATAATGAAGTCCAACCCATCAACTGCTAAGGTCCCTATTATATTTTGCACAGCAAGAGATTCCGAAGATGACATGATAAAAGGGCTTGACCTTGGTGCCGATGATTATATCACCAAGCCCTACTCACTGAAAGCTGTAATGGCAAGAATACGAACAGTTCTTCGCAGAACATTGTCCGAGCAAATCGCGCCTGTAAAAGATTGGGATATCGCGTCCTACAAAGGGCTTGTTTTGTCGGCTCGTAATCGCAAATGCACAGTTGATGGCAATAATGTGAATATGCCCAAAAAAGAGTTTGAAATATTATATAAATTAGTTTCAAATAAAGGGCAGATATTTTCACGTGCTGAGTTACTCAAAGAGATATGGCCCGATGAAGTCGTTGTACTTGACAGAGTAATCGATGTCAATATCACTCGTATTCGCCAAAAAATTGGGGAATATGGGAAATTAATAATAACACGTTCAGGATACGGTTATGGCTTCATTGAATAGAATTACATATCCTAAACGACTTTTCTTGTGGATAATGGGGTATTCAATACTCCTATTGAGTTGCTTCGTAATATTTCAATATAATAGAGAAAAAGAATTTAAAGCCGAAAAAATTAATAGTCAACTGCAAGCGATTAATAAATATCTAATATCCGAAATCGAAGAGGGAAACAATATCGCAGATATCAAAATCAACAAATTACACAACTTTCAGGATTTACGCATTAGCCTAATAAACCAAGAAGGTAAAATCATTTATGACAATTATATTGATACTCTCCCCGACACCAATCACCTTAATCGAAAAGAGATAACAGACGCAATTAAAAATGGATATGGATATACAATACGCCGACATAGCGAGAGTAATGGCATTAATTATTTTTATTCAGCGACAGTAGGTTGCAATGGGAATATAATTCGCACAGCTGTGCCCTACTCAGAATCTCTTAGTACACTTTTAAAAGCTGACGTTCATTTTATTTGGAGTATTATTGTTATATCCTTTGTGATGTGTGTATTTGGATATTATGCCTCACGTCGCGTGGGATTACACATCATGCGACTGAATAAATTTGCTCGCGATGTTGAAAATGGCACAAAAATTTCAAATACAGAGCCATTCCCTAATGATGAACTTGGAGCTATATCAAACAATATTGTTCGATTATATGCTCAATTGCAACAAGCTAATGCCGACAGAGATCTTGAGCATAAAGCAGCGTTACATGAACAATATGAAAAAGAACGTATTAAAAAGCAACTTACCAATAATATTAACCATGAGCTTAAAACTCCGGTTGCCTCAATCCGCGTGTGCCTCGAAACATTGTTAGAGCAGAAAAATCTAACGGAAGAAAAAAAACTACTTTTTTTGCAGCGATGCTTAAACAATACCGACCGGTTGCAACATCTATTATCTGACATTTCTTTAATTACACGCATGGACGACGGGAATAATTCTATCACTAAAGAATCTGTCAATCTCACCGAGATTATCAATAATGTTGTAGAGGAACGGCAAATTATAGCAGAATCAAAAGGGATTGACATTAAAAATAAAATAAATCGCGATATACAAATCAACGGAAATGCGTCCTTACTTGAAGCTATTTTTAACAATTTAATAGATAATGTCATCGCCTATAGTAGAGGGAGTAAGATTAAAATAGATTTGGTATATTGCGATAATTCAAAGGTAGTCGTATCATTTGCCGACAATGGCATCGGGGTCCCGAGCGAACATTTATCTCGACTATTTGAACGATTTTATCGTATAGATAAAGGACGAAGCCGAGCAATAGGTGGAACCGGACTGGGATTGGCAATTGTAAAAAATGCGGTTTTGTTACATAATGGAAATATTTCAGTAGAGAATCTCAACACCGGAGGGTTATTGTTTAAAATTACTCTTTCTGCTGAATCAAAACAAACCCTTTTATAAATATACTTTAACAAAGTATTAAGGTTTTTGAAATATTTTTGAAACAATAAATAAATACATTTGCAGTAAAATCACATTAAGTAAACAACAATAGTATGGAGTTATTATTTCTAAGCGTAGTTGTTTTTCTGCTCGTGCTCGCAGTATTTGACCTATCTGTCGGTGTTAGTAACGACGCAGTAAACTTCTTAGGCTCAGCAATCGGAGCGAAAGCTGCATCATTTAAAAGAGTAATGATTGTAGCTGCTACCGGTGTGTTCATTGGAGCTGCGATGAGTAATGGCATGATGGATATAGCACGCCATGGCATATTCCAACCTGAACATTTCTCATTCTACGAGATTATTTGTATTTTCATGGCTGTAATAGTCACCGACATCATTCTCCTTGACATCTTCAATGCGTTGGGAATGCCAACATCGACCACAGTGTCAATGGTATTTGAACTATTGGGTGCAACCATAGTAGTTTCAGCCATTAAGATGGCCGGAGCTGATGGAGGAGTTGGGTTGGAAGACCTAATCAACACAGAAAAAGCATTATCGGTAATTATCGGTATTTTCCTTTCAGTTGCTATCGCATTTTTCTTTGGGACAATCGTACAATTTATATCTCGTATGATTTTCTCATTCAACTATCGAAGTAATCTCACTTGGAAAATCGGGATTTTCGGAGGTATCTGTGCTACTGCAATTATCTACTTCTTGCTTATCAAAGGGTTTAAGGATTTATCCTTCATGAGCCCGGATTTTAAAGAATGGATTAATACAAATACCACACTCATTATTTCCGGTTGCTTCATATTCTTTACATTGTTCATGCAACTACTGCACTTCTTAAAAGTTAATGTGCTTAAAGTTGTTGTATTAATGGGTACATTTGCCCTTGCAATGGCATTTGCCGGCAACGACCTTGTAAACTTTATAGGTGTACCCTTGACCGGTCTGGATTCCTACAATGACTTTGTTACCAATGGCGGAGGTGATGCCAATGGTTTTATGATGAAATCGCTTATGGCTCCGGCCAACACTCCCGTCTACTTCCTCGTTATCGCCGGCATTATCATGGTTATTGCTCTTGCCACATCCAAGAAAGCTAAAAATGTTACTAAAACACAAATAGGTCTTGGTAGCCAGCAAGGAGGCGACGAAATGTTTGGTTCATCAAGAATTGCACGTCGTTTGGTTAGATGGACACTTTCAATAAATGCTTGGATAATACGTGTAACTCCTCCCAAAGTGCGCCAATGGTTTGGTCGTCGCTTTAATGTCGATGAGACAATCATGGATAAAGGCGCGTCATTCGACCTTATTCGTGGCTCAGTCAACTTAGTACTTGCCGGAGCACTTATTGCCTTGGGTACATCATGGAAGCTTCCGTTGTCGACAACATTTGTCACCTTTATGGTTGCAATGGGAACATCGCTCGCCGACCGCTCATGGGGTCGAGAGAGTGCCGTATTCCGAGTAACAGGTGTTATATCGGTAATTGGTGGTTGGTTCATCACTGCGGGTGCAGCATTTATCGGTGCCGGAATTCTTGTTGTCGTAATGTATTATGGCGGACAATGGGTTATGCTTGCTTTAGGAGGCTTAACAATCATAATGCTCGTACGCAGTAACCGCCGATTCCGCAATAAACAAGAGAAAGAAAATAGTGATGCATTGTTCCAAACTATTATCACTACAGAAGATAAGACCACGACATGGCCATTGCTTATGCTCTATATCAAGGAACAACAGCATAGCTTCTTCTCTTTCGCAGCCAATAGCTATCGCGATATAACTGCAGCATTTATCTCGGAGGATAACGGGCCTCTTAGCCGTGCCGTTTCATCGTTGTCACAACAGAAGAGTTTATTAAAAAATGCGCGTCGCAAGGAAACACTTTGCCTGCGCCATGTGACACATGAAACTGCGATTGAAAAGAGCCCATGGTTCTATCTAAGCAACAACTTGTGTATGTCGGTACTCTACAACCTCCTTCGTATAAATGAAGTATGCAAAGAACATGTAGAAAACAATTTCCATCCTCTACCTCCTCGCTATACTTCAGAGTATGAAAAATTGCGTTCGCGTATCAGCGCTCTATTCTCAAACACTCTTGAAGTAATAGAGAGTGGAGATATTCAATCTATTGCCAAATTGCGTAGCCAATGCGACGAGATTAAGGATTTCGTATCCGATTCTTATCACCAAGCTCAAGATCATTTGCGCGATGGTGACACTTCTTCGGTAACTGTAATGTACGTCTACATCAATATCCTCCAAGAAACACAAGAAATGGTTTCATCAATCCGCAAATACCTACGTGCATTTGCAAAACTCCGCGATTCAGAATTCCGCTCTCGCACATCAGCTCGAATTATTGTCGACGTAGATGATTAAACATTTTTGGAGATAAATCAATATCAACTTAAAAACACCCGAAAGTCACATAGCTTTCGGGTGTTTTATATATATAATTATTACTGTCCGCTAAAACTTGAATGCGTCAAAATAGCATAGTTCGGACGCTGA
>CAYWXG010000057.1:0-7721 GCA_964462445.1 uncultured Barnesiella sp.
TAATTAACCTATACCAAGATTTTTCCTTTGGTGTATTCAAGTATATAATTGGGTAGGATTATTTTATTGATGATTCATGAAATTATAAAAAATATCAACAGAAAGGACACCCCATTTGACATTTCTAAATCTTAGAATAAATACAGGAATAACAGGACATGAAAAGCTATTATGACATATTAGAAATAAAGCCATTTGAAAATAAACAAGAGACAATATTATCGGCGTATAAAAATCTTACATCGAGATTTGAAAAGGCTTTAGCACTACAGGATAACACCAAACTAGAATATATTTCAGCATTAAAAAATGATATTATCAAACTAAATGAAGCATTTTTGGTTTTATCTGACAAATTTCTAAAAATTGAGTATGATAAGGCATTATGTGAAGATAATTTTTCAAATATTGAGAGTCGCCTTGCTAAAAAGCGTAATAAAGCGACCGAGTTTGTAACCGCGAAATTTTCCAAGCAAAAAAATATAGATTCATGGAAAATTGTCGGAATAACATTATTATCGATAATTGCCATAGCAGGAGTCATTAGATGTGTCAGTTCATTTATCCCTGCACCGACATATAAAAGTACATCCCCCAAAAAATCGACTGTTCTCGGAAATTTCACACCTGACTCCACATGGCAACAATATGATTTTTATGATGCTTTTTCTATTTCCATTCCTAAGACAATGGAACTGCGTTCCGACTATGACAAATATTCAAAACATATACACAACAATAACATTACTTCTTTTGAGGGAATAGTATTCCAACAGAGAGGGTTATCTAATATGACACAAGTAGCTTATAACACATATAGCAGAGTATTAATCGATTATTTTCAATGCAATCCAGGTGAAGTACCTCGCTATTTTGACTCTCCTCAATTATCTAAAGAAGATATTGAAACGTTTACGGAAATGGTAGATATGGAATTATGTGGCTTTGACTATATTAATCGTCCTACTTTCCAATGGGTTGAAATTTTCCCATATAAGGCTGTCGAAGCAACATATAAACGTAATGGATTAGAATCTCCTGTTTCATGCAAAATATACTTCCTATTCAATTATGTTGAAATGGTAAAAATAACCATTGCATGGCGAGATTGTGATGCTTCGTTGTGGGAATCTGATTTAAATAATGTTATAAAAACATTTAAATGGGAATAATTAAACCAATTATAAATCAAAAAAAAATAATCATTATGGACATTTTAGAATTCTTAATTATTTCGTTACCATGTTTAATGATAGCGCCCATAATTCTATCGTTTAAGAATAGAGGTTGGGGCCCCCTTTTGTTGGCAATTCTTTTACCACCGATTGGCTTAATAGTTGCACTTTGTTTGAAAAAGCTTGACGACCCAGAGGATAAGAAAAATAATACAACCTCTTTGGACATAACAAAATCCGATAAAAAATCGGAATCTCGATTTACTAAATCTTAAATATTTATCATGATGAGAAAGATAGGCATTGTAATAATGATATTTGGATTACTTAGTCTAATTTTAGGCATCCTTATAAATGGCGATATTTCTGGTTCTTTAGGTTCAGGATTATTCGCGATGATTGGATGCATATTGGTTTTCTGTGCTAAATATCGAAAGAACCAACAAATAAGAATTGGGAAAGATTATCACGAAGTAGGTTGGGGGAAAGTTATATGTTATACCATTATAGGTATCTTCCTAATCGGTAGCGTTGCCATTCTACTATTTAGGATACAAGAAAACTCTATTGAAGGTGTCATTAAAAAAGCCAATAGAGATTGTCCTATACCTATAGCCGGTGGATTGGGAGAACTACATTCAATCGAAGCTATAAATGACATGTTGGTTTATACAATTTTCTACGACGAATATTCATGTATTATTCGTGGCAATATTCCTAAATATATAATTCTCGATTATGCATACATCCTTAATGGACAAAATGACAACGGAAATTTGATTATGAAATATATTAAAGATAACAACTATGGAATATCTTATAAATTCATTACTCAATCCGGAGAAAAACATTTAATAACATTAAGTAACAAGGATTTGGGAACTTATCTCAATATGAAAAAGTCACCGGCTACTGCTGCTGAAGAAATCATAAAATGGCAAATAGACTTTGAACAGGAAAAGTTACCTTATGAAATCGACAAAAGTTTAATATTAACCGAAATTTTTAATAACGAGTCTAATTTAGTTTTTAAGGTAATAGTTGAGGATAATAACCTAACAATTCCATATATTGAAGAGTGTAATTCTGCAGATTATAGAAATTTGATACTACAACAATTATACTCAGAACCAACATGGCGTGGGAATTTAGAACTTTTTACTATAGGAAAGATTAATTTAATCTATCGCTATGTAAACAATAATGCAACTGACAGTTGTGATATATTCATATCTCACGAAGAAATATCCAAAGTAACTGAGATTCCCGAAATTTTAGGGATTAATTGAATTCTTATAAATGAGGATAACAATATGTGAAATGCTACCAGTTATTAACTTGAACAAGTCTCGCTGAGCTAAAGGTTTATTCGCTTCGCTTTCCCGTGCTTCGCACGACCATCCGGGAATGGAGAAGGCTATAAGCCTTCGCTCCATAGGGCTGCGCTGCTCGTACTGGCTGGTGACTATCGGGGCGCCGGCGAAAATTGAGGTGGGTCAAACGATGGAAACAGTAATGAAGGTGTTTGACGATACGGGAGCATGGAATTTGCCGGTTGTGGAAAACGGCAAATATGTTGGGTTTGTATCGAAATCGAAGATATTCAATTCCTATCGGCGAGTACTTCGCCACTATTCAGAGGACTAAGGGAACAAATAGGAATAAAACAATCGGGAGAGTCGTTGACCCTCCCGATTGTTTTATAAGTGAATAATATATTCTAAATGTTCTTCGGGTCAAAAATACTCCACCCAGCAAGGTCAGTTGTATTTTCAATACAATGTTTTGCCCATAACCAATTTAAGCCCTCTTCAACAAGAACGCCACCCATTAGGTTCGCACCATTCGCATTCTCTTCAAGCATATAGGCATTGAGTGCATTGTGCTTGACGTGAGCCATTGGGTCGCTACCGGCACTCTTGGTGTCAAACAACATTACTTTGCCATTCTTCAATCTTATCACAAAGTCCACATAAAACAAGTGTTTGAGATTGTTTGAGTCAGTATAAGGCACGGCATAATGTTGGCGACCTTTATCTCCGTTTTTATACCACCAATCAATATGCTCTGAGTTTTGTTCAAGGAAAGCGACAAATCTGCGTTCAGGAGTTGAAGCAGAATTGAGCTCGATAAATGGGAGCAAAGCATGGTTTTGCGCAACTTCGATACGATGTGTTTCGTCATCATATAGGCGTTCCTGTGGAACTTCCCAAGCATATTCTTGGATAGACGTGGCTGAAGCCTCGCGTTTCTTCAAGTCGCGAATTTTCTTGTATTTATCAAGTGCCAATCTCAGCAAACGGTCAAACTTCGGTTTGTTCTCATTATATAACACCACTTTCTTTGCGTCTGTGTCGAAGATACCAAATAGGTCGGCAAGCGTTTCGAGCAGATAACCTGCGAGTTTATCGGCAGGATTGTTTTTATTCTCGAAATCGTGTAAATAACCGGCAAGGAATGAAATAAAAACACGGTCAATTTCACTTGCAGTACGAGCAAATTTCACATCTTCATGAACATTGATAGTCTGTACCTCATTTTGGAAATGAATGTTCTTGGGAATAGGTACATTGATATTCTTTACATCAAGGCGTAAAGTATCTTTCACACGACGACGGTTTTCTTCAATTTGGTCATCACCTGTATCGGGGAGTGTAGTCGGCACATAATCGTCGCCACGCATTGCAGCAAGGTCGGCAATGCTAAACAAGGTTGGCGATTCATGTTCTATTTTCCAAAATTCAAGGCTTATGTCATAAAGCACTTTGCGGAAATCTGGTCCGAAATAGTTACGCGTATCATTAGGGCGTACAGTGTAAGCCGATTTTAACGCAACATTTTCAAGGTTCTCACGACGGAAAGCCACGAGAGCATTTTTCTTGATATAGTCGGCATCGGCAGTCACGATTTCGATTTTATCCTTGGCTATATCGGTATATACATAACCGATATTTAGTCGTCCGTCGCTGTAATGATGTTGTTCGGGCATACGCAATATACGGCCTACGGTCTGTATTGTAAATTGGTCGCTCGATAGTTTACGGAAGATAAGCAATACAGCAGCACGAGGGCAGTCCCAACCGAGTGCTATTGCTTCTTTGAAAAGCAACACTTGGGCAAGGTTGTCAGGCTTTTCAAGGTTTGCAAGGTTTTCTTTTTCCCCGGCGAGCCAAATAGCAAGACGGCCGTTTTCGGTGGTAATGCCATGCAATGCTCCGAGATATTGCTTCACAAAATCCGAAATGGCATTATCTTCAGCTGTCATTGTTTCTTTCGTGTCGTTTGGCAACTGAATAAGCAACAATGGATTGATGTTTACTCCAAGATTGCGGTAAGCCTCGGCAAGTTGTTCACGCTTTTCGAGTGCAACTTTCAACAAGTGATTATTGAGAGTAGTATCATCAGAGATACCGCTATCAATATCGAGGTTTAGCACAACCTCTTTCTTTATCATTTCGGCTTCGATAACATCACGACGACTCACACGTACTTTTTCATCGAAACGCACAGTCTTTGGAGTTGCCGAAATGCGAATCTCAACAGCCGGATTTATTCTATCAAGCACAGCACCACTTTTGTCGGCAGTCTTTGACCAAAACATGTGTTCCTCATCAATGATAGCCACAATGGGTAGCCCTTGCTCTTGGGTGCGTTGTGTGATTTCGTAAAGTGATTTTGACGATTCACTTTCACGCACCATAACATTGTTATCCTTGTTTACGCTTTCCCAGTTGACAAAAAGAATTTCGCCGGGTTTGATACCCTCGCTTTGTTCGAGGTCGTCAAACATTACGGGGCGAAGTTCGCGTCCGAGATTGAAAGCCTCTTTGAGCTTTAGATAACTTTGAATATGAAGTTTGCGAGGAGCAAACCATATATAAGCCACTTCTTGAAAACGATTAGTGCCGTCCGACTGCAATGTATCAATAATGTTGGAAAGCGTCTGACATGCCATAACTGTTTTGCCCGAACCTGTCGGAGCTTCAAACACAATCTTACGGCGACTGCCACCATCATTGAGCAATCTGATAGTCTTATCGGTAAGTTCTTCTACTGCCTTTGATTGATATATAAAATCCTTCATTGTTCGTTTCCTCCTTCCTCGTCGTCAAAAAGAGATTTGGCATCTGCATTAGGTTCATCGGCTTCATTAGTTTCAATGTCAGTTGACAAGTTCATTTCGGCAGGTTTAGGCAAAACTCGCTTGTAAGCATTGTATATAGCTGACGGCAATGCTGTGAGTTGAACTTTTTCGCTTACAGTTACAAATTCCGAATTCCAAGCATCGTTGCCCGGAGAGAATACATACACGATTATAGGCTCAGCGACTGTCATTTGTTCAAGTTGGTCAATAATGTCGTATATTGCTTCTTCGTTGTAGATAACAAGCATTTGTTTATCTCCATGAGCAAAGTAGCGGAACCCATTTTCAAGCGTTTGCAGTTCGCCAAAAGTGTCGAGTTCGGTAAATAAGTTTTCTTTTATACAGAGCATATCGCTTGCAAGAAGCATCAATCGACGCATATTTTGTGGCGTGCGACGGCGACCGACAAATGCAGTACGATAATAACGGAGATTGTTGTCGTGCAATCCCTCTACGACTTCACCGTTTGGTTTTGTATAACCGTTAATAACTCGTTTATTGCGTTCGTATGTAACATTTTCGCAAATCCCATTCTCATTATTGGTACATAGAATACATTGACGCTTGCCACCGTCATCGGCATTAAGAGCCATAGTTGCATGAAGTGTTGTTCCACTACCGGCAAAGAAGTCAAGAATTATAGAATCGAAATAACCGCCTAATTGTATCATCCTATGAATTAGGCTAACAGGTTTTGCATTGGAAAAGACTGTTTTTCCTCCAAAAATTGATTTGACAAGTTGGGTCCCGTTAGTTGTTGTCTCAACATCATCCCAAATAGTCTTCGTAACGCGTCCACGTTCTAATGCTTCTGAAAGAAAACGTTTACGTTGCGGTCCTCCATTACCTGATTTTCCAAATACTATACGATTATCCGCTTGCAATTTGAGGTAGTTTTCATAATCGTTTTTCCAACTACAATTATGGTTTGGACGATATTCAACACCAGTATTGGGATTGGTTATTACATATTGTTGATTTGGTCGCCAACCTCCTACTTTGAAAGGGTCAGCTTTCCATGGCCCTCGTGAGTCATTATCTGGATTAGAAAAGCCTTGTTCTGTATCGGGAATCCTAAACTTTGTACGATTTTCAATTATATAATTTATGTCTTTAAAATATATGAGATTATATGTGTGTGAAACAGATATAAGTGCTGTATTTGTGACAGACTTGGTTGAATTCCAAATAATATTGCCTACAAAATTTCTTTCACCTAAAATTTCATCACATAATAATCTTAAATTAGCAAACTCATGATCGCTAATTGATATAAATATACAACCTCGATGAGATAAAAGCTGTTTGGCTATTTTTAATCTTTTATACATAAATGATGCCCATTTGCTATGAGGATATGCATCTGTCGCATCTATTCGCTTGTCATTATATGTAAAGTCATCTTTCTCAGCCTTAAGTGTATTATAAGGGGGATCTATATAGATGACATCGATTTTGCCCTCGTGGGTATATGCGAGCGTTGTGAGTGATTCGAGGTTGTCACCCTCGATAATTATATGGTTGGGAGCGTCAGCATTATCCGAAATGATAGCCTTGCTAACTACCTCTTTAAGCACAGGTAGTTCTGTGCGTAGGCGTTCTTCAATCGCTTCGGGTTTATCTTCCCATACAAGTCCATAGGTTTTCTTTTCTCTAAGGAGTCCGAGAAGCGCGGAACGTTCGTCGGCAGTCAATCCATCAATAGTGTTAATACGCTCAATCAGTTTTTTGCGGTCGGTCGCATTCATGGCGAAAGATTGGAGATGTCGCCAATACCCCACTGCGACGAGTCAAAACAAAAAAAGACGTGGGCATCTGTACCTTGCTATCCTTCCCAATGGCGACGACCAAGAAGCCATGACAGTCAGATAACAAGGAAGATGCTCACGCCTATATGAAAAACTAACCAAACCCACCCCATGCCGAAAGGGCATGGAATGAGCCCGGATAGATATATAACATATCCGTGAGCGTCTACGTTGCAGTATTCTTGACTGTCTATAAAAATTGGTCGTCTTTATGGGACAAGAATAAGCGCGAGTAAACGCCTTTTATCAAAAAAATTTGTGTTGCTTATCCTCTCTTGGATGTATAATGCAACACTACATATGCAAATTTAGTGATTAGAATTTTTATACACAAATATTACCTTTAAATAAATGAGGGAAAATGGGGAGTTTCTTCAGGAGTTTCGAAGGAGTTTCGAAGGCTATAAGCCTTCGCTCCATGGGGCTAACGCAGACTTCGCAGGATGTGAGAGAACGATATGAGGGCCGGGAGACCCTCACTCCAAGAGTGCTTCGCACGACCATCCGGGATAAGTCGAAGGCTATAAGCCTTCGGTCCATGGGGCTAACGCTGCTCGTACTGGCTGGTGACTGTAGGGGGGATGTCGAAGGCTA
>CAYWXG010000057.1:7821-14490 GCA_964462445.1 uncultured Barnesiella sp.
TGGGGCTAACGCTGCTCGTACTGGCTGGTGACTGTAGGGGGGATGTCGAAGGCTATAAGCCTTCGCTCCATGGGGCTAACGCTGCTCGTACTGGCGAGTGACTATACGGGGGGATGTCGAAGGCTATAAGCCTTCAGTCCATGGGGGCTGGCGCGGTACAGCTGAGGAAGATGTGAGAGAACGATGTGAGGGCCGGGAGACCCTCACCCCATATGGTGCTTCGCTCCATTTTGTTTAGTCTAAGGAGGTGTTGATTGTGCGCCAGCGAGCTATCATTTGGGTCATGTCGGAGGGGACTTCGGATGAGAAGAACATTTCTTCGCCGGTGCGTGGGTGAATGAATCCGAGAGTTCGGGCGTGGAGTGCTTGTCGTGGGCAAATGGCGAAGCAGTTGTCGACAAATTTTCGATAGTTGGATGTGCGTTGTCCTCGAAGGATTTCATCGCCACCGTAGCGTGCGTCGTTGAGCAATGGGTGTCCGATGTGCTTCATGTGGACACGAATTTGATGAGTACGACCTGTTTCGAGTACGCATTTGACGACGGAAACGTAGCCGAGTTGTTCGAGGACTTCGTAGTGGGTGACGGCATGTTTGCCATAATCTCCATATGGGAAAACCGCCATTTGAAGTCGGTCCTTGAGTGAACGTCCGATGTTGCCTTCGATGCGTCCATTGGCATGGTTGGGAATCCCCCACACGACGGCAACGTATTCGCGTTTAGTGGTTTTGTTGAAGAATTGTTTGCCAAGAGATGTTTTGGCATCGGGGGTTTTGGCAATGACGAGTAGTCCGGAGGTGTCTTTGTCGATACGGTGAACCAGTCCCATTCGGGGGTCGGCTACATCGAAGTCGGGGTTATCGCGGAAATGCCAAGCGAGAGCGTTGACGAGAGTGCCATGGTAATTACCATGTCCGGGGTGAACGACGAGTCCGGGTTGCTTGTTAACGACAAGGAGGTCGTCGTCCTCATAAACGATGTCGATAGGGATATCCTCGGCAATGATTTCACACTCATAGCGAGGACGGTCCATGACAATAGAAACGACATCGAGAGGTTTTACGCGATAGTTGGATTTTACGGGGTTGCCGTTGACGAGGATACATCCGGCTTGAGCTGCTTGTTGAATGCGGTTGCGCGAAGATTTCTGCATACGTTCGACAAGGAATTTGTCGACACGCAGTAGGGCTTGTCCTTTATCGGCAACGAAGCGGAAATGTTCGTAACGCGCACCGGAGTCGTCGGCATCGTCGAGTTCATTTCCGTCGATGTCGTCGGTGTCAATAGGAGCGGATTCTAAATCCTCAATGTTGTGGTTGAAATCATCGTTGGCACCGGGGTTGGCATCGAGCATATTGTTATCCTTCATATTGCGCGTCGTCTTCAAACATCGATTCGATAAATTGAGCATCGGCGTCTTCGGGGTTAATGCTATCGTAGGGGTCCTCTTCGTGCATTAAGACGGCAACTTTAATTACGATTCGCGCCGTGATGGGGAGTTCCATTCCCGGGCGTAGTTCCAGACCATTATAGGTAGCCCCGAGGACGAGATCGTGCTGATCGGAAGGGACTTCGAGGACTTCAACATGTTGGAAACCGCGAGATTTGAAATTAGAAATCGCCGTAGTAGAAGACCCGTCGATAAAGTCGGGCACTTTAGCTTTTTTAGTTGAGTAGCAAGCATAAAGGAGATAGGCTTTGCCACCACGCTTAACCATAGAATTTACGGGCGGAGTCTGGCTTATAACAGTGCCCGGGGCGACTTCGTTGTTGAAGATAGAATCGAGGGTCACTTCAAATTGTGCGTCGTGGAGAATTTTGCCGGCATTATCGACATTTAAGCCACATACTTGAGGCATAGTAACTTCGTCGCCATGACGAGTCCAATAGTTAAGGAATAAACTCACAAACCAACCGAGAATGACTGTGGCCAAAATTATAGCCACGAAGTTCATAAATACGGGGTGTTTATGCCAAAAACGCACTATATTGAATTTCTTTTTAGCCATAGTTGCAATAAATAAAATTACAAGATATAATTATAATCTCAATGGCGCAATTAAAGTATTGTCAGAGAGCAAATAAATTATATCAACGTGGATAAGTGGTAAAACCTTATTGTATGTATTTATTTTATTTTCTACAAAAATACAATTTTTTCAAATTTAAAACGCAAAATGAGAATGTAATTGTGAGATTTGTGGTAATTTTTATGAAACTTTTAATTGTGAATGTAATAATTTAGCGCATTTTATGAATTCGGGCAATGTAATTTTGCACAAAAAAGAGGAGATTGACATTTTGGATGAATTAAACATGACGGGGATTAATACTATTAACGCTTCAATAAACGGCAAAGGGGGATTATTAGAGCCAAGCATGTAATCGCACTGAATAATATAACCGACGAAGTGCATATCATCATGTCGCCCATTGACACGAGAGGGCTTGCCAGTCCCCCGGCAAAGAAAGAAGAAGCCCCAAAGACAGCACTTGCCGCGCCGGCGTTATGTCGTTCGCTATCAAGGGCAATAGCAGTAGCAACAGGTTGAAGCAAACCGAAACTAATAAATAGATAGGAGTAGCAAGTCATCAATAAGAAAAGTGGCATGTTGAATATGTGGCAAAAAGCGACGAGGATAGCTCCGATGAGGAAATTGGCACTTGCGCAAATGAGGTTGAATTCCTGACGCTTGAAGATTGCACATAATGCAGAGCCAATGCCAATCATCAATGCATTAATCCCAAAACAGATACTGAATGCGATTGGGGATAGGTTGTAGAAATCTTGGAAAATATATGGAGATGCAGCGATGTAGGCAAATAGTCCAAAACAAGATGCAGTAGAAGCAAGAGTAGCTAAAGCGAATCTACGATTACGGAACACTTTGAAGAGGTTAGCGTAGACGTGCCACACATTTTTTTGAGAACGACGGGGTGGCGGCAAAGTTTCACGTAATCTCAATGAGCATAACATAAGAATTATTCCTAAAACGATTAGCAATAAAAATACGCCCTGCCAAGATGCGAAATTAGCGATAGAGCCTCCGATAATAGGAGCAGTCACGGGAGCTATGCCATTGATCGCCGCTAAAATAGCCATGAATTTAGCGAGGTCTTTGCCGGTGAACATATCGGTAGAAATACTTTTAGCAAGGACTACCCCACCCGCTCCGGCAAATCCTTGCAGAAGCCGCATCAGGTTGAATATAAAAATGTTAGGCGCCGTCACACAAAGCAGAGATGAAATTGCGAATAGCGCCATTGACGCCACTAATAAGTTTTTTCTACCATATTTATCGCTAATAGGACCAATAAAAATTTGCCCAACAGCTAATCCAATCATACCTGCGGTGATGCTCATCGCCATAACAGATGGGGAGGTGTTGAAATAGCCTTGCATCTCGGGAATAGAGGGGAGATAGAAATCGGTAATGAAGGGTCCGAACGCAGTAAGCATTCCGAGAGTAACAGGGAGGAAAAAACCAATTTTTTGTTTCATAAATTACTCGTTATATATGCCGATTAAACAGGCAACCGGATAAATATGTCGGAAATTAGGAGCTAATATATCGTTAAAAAATTGGTCAAAGGTACAAAATTTAAAAATGTTGGTAAAAAAAATGATTTTAATATGGTTATAGCGTTGGAAAATTTTGGAAAAACCGTTAACTTTGCATGCAATAAATTTTAAAGGAATTTTATATGTCATTTATTGCAGACCGAGTAAAAATGGATGGACTTACCTTTGATGATGTCCTACTAATTCCGGCTTATTCGGAGGTGTTACCTCGCGAAGTCGATTTGACCACAAAGTTTTCCCGCAACATTACCTTGAACGTCCCGTTAGTGTCGGCCGCAATGGATACCGTCACAGAAGCCCCCTTGGCAATAGCCATAGCACGCGAAGGAGGAATCGGTGTAATCCATAAGAACATGCCGATAGAGGAGCAAGCACGCCAAGTGCATGCAGTGAAACGAGCTGAAAATGGTATGATTTACGACCCGGTAACCATCAAGCGCGGCTCGACAGTGCGCGATGCCCTCCGCATGATGGAAGAATATCATATCGGTGGTATACCGGTAGTGGACGATAATGGGAAATTAGTCGGTATCGTCACCAACCGCGACTTGCGTTTTGAAGCCAATCTCAATCGCGCGATAGATGAAGTAATGACCTCAGAAGGGTTAGTAACCACAACCCAAACTACCGATTTGGAGAAGGCAGCTCGCATATTGCAAGAACACAAAATCGAAAAGCTTCCGGTGGTAGACAACGAAGGACATCTCATCGGACTTGTAACCTACAAAGATATCACCAAAGCAAAAGACAAACCCTTTGCGGCAAAAGATTCATTGGGACGCCTCCGAGTAGCTGCCGGAGTAGGTGTAACCGGAGACTCAATGGAGCGCGTTGACGCATTAGTTGCCGCTGGAGTAGATGCAATCGTTATCGACACTGCACATGGGCACACACGTGGAGTAATCGGTGTATTGAAAGCAGTAAAGGCAAAATATCCCGAAATTGATGTAGTGGTAGGAAATATTGCAACCGGTGATGCCGCTCGTTTTCTTGTAGAAAATGGAGCCGACGGCGTTAAGGTTGGTATCGGTCCGGGGTCAATTTGTACGACCCGCGTTATTGCCGGAGTCGGCGTACCTCAACTTTCTGCAGTCTACGATGTAGCGAAAGCGTTGGAAGGCACCGGAGTACCTTTGATTGCAGATGGTGGTATTCGCTATTCGGGAGATATCGTAAAAGCATTGGCCGCCGGAGCGTATTCAGTGATGCTCGGAGGTATGCTTGCCGGAGTTGAAGAATCGCCCGGAGATACTATAATCTACAACGGAAGAAAATATAAGACCTATCGTGGCATGGGTTCACTTGAAGCAATGGAAAAAGGATCAAAAGACCGTTATTTCCAAGGGAATGAGACCGATGCTAAGAAACTCGTTCCGGAAGGAATTGCAGCTCGAGTGCCGTTTAAGGGTTCACTTTATGAGGTAACCTACCAGATGCTTGGCGGTCTGCGTGCCGGTATGGGATATTGTGGAGCAAGCAATATCGAGAAACTCCATAGCGCACAATTCACACGCATCACAAACGCAGGCGTTGCAGAAAGTCACCCACATGATGTTGCAATTACTGCAGAAGCACCGAATTATAGTGCGTCACATCAATAATTTGTAAAATATTCAATTGCGTTAGCAATTCAATAAAAGGAAAGGATTGATGCTGTATGATTTTGAGAGTTGTGCAGCATCAATTTTTTAAAACTAAAGCCAATATCTTGAAAATACCTAACACCATTTATACAAAAATTATATAATAAACCAGGAATTGTTGCGTTATATATAGTATAATCACAAAGTAACACGAAAAATAACCGTAATCTAAAAACAATAATGAAAAAATTACTTTTGTCGCTGACAATTGCAGCATTTGGAGGAATGTGTTTGATGGCCGCGCCAAAAGACACCGACCCGGTGCTAATGACAGTCAACAAAAAGCCTGTTAAGCTTAGTGAATTTGAATATCTATATCAAAAGAACAATGCGCAACAGCTTGCCACACAGCCAATAGATGAATATTTGGATTTGTTTGTGATGTACAAGCTAAAAGTAGCAGATGCCGAAGCTGCGAATATAGCAGACAGCGAATCATTTAAGAAGGAATTTGACGGATATAAGCGTGATTTGTCGGAGCCGTATATATTCGACAAATCAGGACGCGACAGCCTTGTACGAGAGATTTACGATCGCATGAAAACAGATATCGACGTTAGTCATATCATGATAAGCGTACCCAAAGGATTGAATGCCAAGAAATTTCAAAAGGCAAAACTTGACAGCATCCGAACAGAAATCATTTCAGGAAGAGCAGATTTTGCCACCGAAGCAGATAAGCACTCAATAGATCCCGCAGTTAGAGCAAATCACGGACATATGGGATATATTTCAGCCGGCATGTTCCCGTATACGTTTGAAGATGCAGCTTATAGCACACCGGTAGGTGAAATATCTCCTGTAATCGAAACACCATTCGGCTATCATATAGTAAAGGTCAATGGCACACGCGAAGCCTTGGGTCAAGTAAAGGTGCAACACATTCTCAAGCTAACCCAACGACTTGATGAAGTAGGTCAAGCAGCCAAGAAAGCAGAAATAGATTCAATCTATAAGTTATTAGTAGCAGGAGGTAATTTCGACGAAATCGCGAAAGCGGAGAGCGAAGATCCGGGGTCGGCACGTGAAGGAGGTCTCATCGATTGGTTCTCACCCGGACAAATGGTACCGGAATTCGAAGAGGTGTCATTTAAGCTTGCCAACGGGGAGATTTCGGAACCATTTGCAACAGCATACGGATATCACATTGTGAAACGATTGGATTGGAAATCAATTGATCCATACGAAGTAATCGCACCGCGTATTAACAGAATGCTTGATCGCGACGAGCGTCAGTATATCCCCGTACGCGCAAAAACGAGAGAACTTCGCGGCAAATATAGCACCACTGTCAATCAAGCAATCGTTGATGACGTATGTCAGGCAATTACAAACCATAAACGAATGGATTCAACACTCGTGGCACAATTACTTTTAGATGAGCGAGTGATTATCACACTTAATGGCGGAGTGAAAGAAGTAACTGTAGGCAAAATCTTTTCAG
>CAYWXG010000058.1:0-13487 GCA_964462445.1 uncultured Barnesiella sp.
TTTTTGCACAAAGCTAAGAGACTGCCCAACTTTTATTGTTAGACAGCCTCTTTTTTTACTGTTTTCGATTTAGCAATAATACAATAATTAGTCGATTTGTATTACCAAGTATTTGTAAGTAGACCAGAATTGCTCGGGGTTCAAAATATTTAGAACTTTCATGCCATTCTCATCTTCTACTATTTCATAGGAATCAGCAGGTTGATTTGTCAATACTTTGGCTTTTTTGGAATGTAACGGTAATGAATTCAAACTTCGAATATCAGCTTTTGTGAAATAGTTATGCTGGAATTCATCGGGCATGACCTTTGTTTTTTTCAAGAATCCGGTTTCAATAATTTTGTGCTCTTTTAATTCTGATTTGCTACCAATTACGTAGAAACATTCATTGAGTTGATTGGTTAGCTCGATATTCTTAAGCTCAGCCGCATTTCGTTCCTCTATAGTGTTTGCAACTTCTACATTGAGAGAATCGACATCTTGAGTAAGCTGGTCGATATAAATGTTTGCCGAAGCAAGACTTCCACGAAGATCTTCAATTGTAGCCTCTTGATTTGAAATCTGAGTTTTGAGGCTTGCAATTGCTTGTCGCAAATGTGCATTATTAGAGTTTGATTTATTGAGGCGTGCCTCAAGTTCAGCAAGGCGTTGGCGACGTTCGCTAAGCGTACGCTGAATGTCGGCCATGTCATTACGAATTTTATTGCGATTGTCGGGAGTTTCGGATTTGAGATTTTCAGCAGAAACGATGTTCTCAATCAATTTAATTTGCTGCATTCCATCACCAAGTTCATTGAGCAAAGTCAACAAACTATCTTGATCGGCAATCACCTGTTGCAAAGAATCGCGCACTTGCACTAATTGGTCAACCGAAGTTTCACCAGTAGCATCCTTGCTTTCTCCTCCACACGACATCAAAGTCAATGTAAAAATGCCGATAGAGCATAATTTTCCAAATTTCGATGTATTCATATTGTAACGATTTGAAATTTCAGTAAGTATATATCTAATTTATAGTCGATAATCAAAATTAGTCGTCAATGTCAGAGTCCTTATATTTGTTGCGATGCACACGAGTAGAGTCATCCTCCTTCCCGGCAACAACAACAACAATTTCACCACGAGGTTGGTTGTTTTTAAAATATTCATGCAATTCAGCAAGCGAACCATTGACCGTAGTATTATGAATTTTAGAAATCTCGCGGGAAACAGAAGCTTGACGCTCGGAGCCACACACTTCGATAAGTTGTTCTAATGTCTTTACAAGTCGTAGTGGCGACTCATAGATTATGAATGTACGAAAATCATTAGCTAATATTTCCAATCGAGTTCGCCGTCCCTTTTTAGGAGGAAGAAATCCATCAAAACAAAACCTATCGCAAGGGAGTCCGGAATTAACTAACGCTGGGACAAAAGCAGTTGCCCCCGGCAAAGTTTCAACCTCTACCCCATTACGACGACATTCTCGAGAAAGGAGAAATCCCGGGTCGGAAATGCCGGGAGTACCGGCGTCGGAAATTAACGCTATATTTTCACCGGCTTTTATTCTGTTTACGATATCGCCTACAGTGTCATGCTCATTATATTTATGATGACTAACACATGGTGTCTTAATCTCGAAATGTGCAAGAAGAGGAGCCGAAGTTCTGGTATCTTCAGCTAAAATTAGAGATACTTCATTGAGTACATTTACGGCACGAGGTGTCATATCTCCCTTATTGCCAACCGGGGTCGGCACTACAAATAGTTTCCCTTGATTATCACTACGTTTCATCATCAATAAAAAATTTGCGAAGATTATCTCCTCAAAAAGTATACTGAGATTATCGCCATAAATTCATTAACTTCAGGATTCTCTTTATCCCAATTCAATTCGTTGTAGAAATGCTCTTCAGCCTGAGCCATCGATTCCATTTGCTCAATGTCGGTCAATGCTTGAGCGTATCGTTCTTGAGAATTATCAAAGAGTTCTCGACGGAACTTAAAGTTGTCATTGAGTGTAAACATTTTACGGATATCACCACGCGTTTTTAGCGCGAAGGCTGATTGATTGACATCAACATCAACGCAGTCAAATTCAACTTCAATATCCGGTTCAGAGCAATCGTCAATATCATCTAAGGAATCATTATCTTCGATTTCTTCTTGATTATCATCAGATGTTTCCTCAATTACTTCTTCTGCGTAGAGAACTTCAACTATGATGTCGTTTTCTTCATTTTCACAAACACCATCGGTGTCAACATCGACATCTTCAATTTCATTGACAATTTCCGGAACGGGAGTTTCGTCAACGTCCTCTATGTTTTCATCAAAAACATCCTCACTATCAGAATCTTTTTCCGCATTAAATTGTTGCTTTAATGCAGAAACTTCAACATCGATTTCATCAATTTTATCGAATAGAGCATTGAATATGACATCTTTCTTTGCATCATCTGCATCGTCTGATTTCAACAATTGTAGAAGTCCCTCTAACTCTATTGTTTTATTATATGCTTGAGATATATCCATTATGCAATTTATTAATTATACAAACTTAGCAATAATTTTTCTATTATGTTTAAATTTAAAATTATTTAAGTGTATTCAAAGCCCTCATAATACTATAAAGTGCTATATTTTAGAATATTGACAACAAAAAGCGTTGTATCTCGTTGCGTAATACATTGCGCGAACAAAAGAAATTGTTAACCATCAAGACCACAACATGAGACGGAGCACCATTATTGTCAATTTTATATCCGGCATAGCAATGCACACCATTCATAGAGCCACTTTTAAGTACTAATTTACCCTCTAACTTGGTGTTCTTCAGGATATTTTTTACAGTCCCCTCTTGACCTACTTTAGGGAACAGAGACACATAGGCGTCGCGGAACTTACTCTTAGCCATATATGTCAAAACATCGGCGATAAAACGTGGAGTTACACGATTAACACGAGCTAAACCCGAGCCATCGGCAATTTTAAGAAAATTAACCGAAATTCCACGTTCTTTCCAGAAATTGAGTTCTTTTTTTATAGCTTCATCTCGGCTTCCACCCGGAGCAATAGCTCTAAGCAGAGCCTCCGCCATCATATTGTCGGAATGAAACATCATTTTTTGCAGCATCTCAATATTTGCCGGAGATTCATATCTAAGTAATAATGTTTCCTCATGGTTTGATTCTATCAGGTTGTTCTCAACATTAATTCCACTATTTGATAGCCGTTGTTGCAGGTTGTGCACAAAAACTATTGATGGAGAATTCATAGTGGTTGTGACACTAAAATTTTTATTGTCGACCTTTTTCCCGCTTATAAAATAAATATCGGAGTTTACACCTCGGATAATATCAGTGCTCGTCGTAGTCTTTTCAACAACGACATCAATATAAGGAACTTCCGGGATGGATTTTTGCCCATCGGTATATAGTTTAAATGTATTGTTTTTATAGTTAAAACCATAATATCCGGCACCGTAGTCCCAACCGACATCCTCTATCACCCATTGCGGGCATTGTCCGGTATCGGTAAATAATTCTTCGTCGACAATAATTTCACCGGTAATATTAGTAATACCTTTTGATTTCAAAGCACGAACAATAGAAGACTCAAATCCGGGACGTTCTGCGAAGTGGGAACTTTCAATAGTGGGATCACCTGAAGCCTTTACTAATAGATTGCCACATAAAGTATCGCCATGTATTTCCCCTTGCAAGACTACTTCGGTAGAATATTTAAATGATTCTTTTAGAGAGTACAGAGCAGTAGCCGACGTAACAGATTTTAAAATTGAAGCCGGAATCATAGCGACTCCTATATTCTCCTTTTCGAGTACTTGTCCGGAAGAAATTTCAGAAATATATACACCAATAGTAGCAGCATCGCGCCCATAAAAATTCAAGCGCTCTGCGTTTACATCAATGGCTGCTGAAAGAAGTAGAATTAGGGGAAGAAGTGTATATAAAAAGCGATTCATTATAATTCGAAAAATTAATGTATGATTTGGTAATAAATGCAATAACAAATATACGACAATCTTTGTTGCCAACCTTATCAATACATAAAAATATTGAGCAATATTACAGCTCAACGAAAAAAAAATGTTACCTTTGTAGAAAAGTAGGTAATAGCAAATGGCGAATCGTACACGCGAAAAATTAATAGATGTGGCTCGACACCTTTTTGCAAGGAAAGGAGTTGAGAATACGACTATGGTTGATATAGCAAATGCGTCGGAAAAAGGTCGACGCACAGTCTACACCTATTTTAAAAGCAAAAGCGCGATTTACGACGCTGTTATAGAAACTGAAAGCGAACATATCGTAGAGCGACTCCGCAAAGTCTATTCATTGGATTTGCCCCCAATAGAGAAATTGAGACAATTCATCATAATTCGTTTTGAAATTCTGAAAATGATTTCAGAAGCGCCAACACCTTCTGAATCCTTACGTTCCTTATTCACAACAAATAATAAACGATACGAAAAGATTACTCAATTGGCATTGGAAAAAGAGAAGGTAATGCTCAACAATATCTTGCGTCAATGCATGGATAACCCCAACATCGATCGTCGCCAATTGGCACGACTAAAGGTAGTCATGCCATTATTGCAACAAGGTATTGATATCTCATTTATGAGAAATAATTATCACGATCTTGGTGTTGACGAGGATTCATTTTCCAATGTAGTAGCCGACTTTATATTAAACGGATTGCATAAGCATCCCAGTAATAGCACAATTCAAATTTATTAATAAATTCATCGTAAACATGAAATTACTTGAAGGAAAAACAGCATTAATCACCGGTGCAGCACGTGGTATCGGTAAAGCACTTGCAGTGAAATTTGCGCAAGAAGGCGCAAATATAGCATTCACCGACCTCGTAATCGACGAAAATGGTAAAGCGACAGAAGAAGAAATCGCTGCTCTCGGCGTTAAAGTAAAAGGATATGCTTCAAACGCTGCCGATTTCAACCAAACAAAAGAGGTAGTTGCTGAAGTGCATAAAGACTTCGGTAGCATCGATATTTTAGTAAATAATGCAGGTATCACAAAAGACGGATTGATGATGCGCATGACAGAAGCTCAATGGGACGCAGTTATCAATGTCAACCTTAAGAGTGCATTCAACTTCATCAACGCAACATTGCCTATCATGTTGCGTCAACGTTCTGGCTCAATCATCAACATGGCCTCAGTAGTAGGTGTACATGGCAATGCAGGTCAGAGCAACTATGCAGCATCAAAAGCAGGTATGATTGCACTTGCAAAGAGTATCGCACAGGAAGTAGGTTCACGCGGCATCCGTGCCAACGCTATTGCTCCCGGCTTTATTGAAACAGCGATGACAGCAGCGCTTCCCGACGAAGTACGCGCAGATTGGGCTAAGAAAATTCCTTTGCGTCGTGGCGGTCAACCGGAAGACATTGCAAACGTTGCAACATTCCTTGCATCAGATATGTCAAGCTATGTAACCGGTCAGGTTATCCAAGTTGACGGTGGTATGAATATGTAATCATTACAATTAATACAAATCAAATTAGGTCGGGAACTTTCAATGGTTTCCGACCTAATTATTTTTACTACACACTATCTGTGTCGTACACATTTGACAATTCGTTGAATTTATCATCAAACTAAATCCATACGTGAACATTATTATAATACTAAAACGCCTTGTCGCTGAACCCAGATCAAGGCGTTTATATAATAGATTTTATCGAAGGATAACTCGTACCCTATATTGGAGTAAATATTTAAATAATGCGTGATTAAGAATTAAGAGCGGCACGGAATCGAGAAATAAATTCGTCGGCTTGAGCAATTGTTAAGCAGAGTGGCGGAAGAAGACGAATGGTGTTTGTGCCGGAAGCTCCGGTGAATACACGTTGCTCGAAAATAAGTCGTTGACGAAGTTCTTTTACCGGATATTCCATTTCAATTCCAATCATCAATCCACGACCACGAATTTCTTTAATGCCCGGGATTTCGCTTAATTTTTGGATTAGGTACTGCCCTACTTTATCGGCATTCTCAATAAGATTTTCATCTTCGATAACTTCAAGCACAGCAATAGCTGCAGCACAAGCGAGGTGATTTCCACCAAAAGTAGTCCCGAGTTGACCATATACAGGAGTGAATTTCGGAGAAATTAGAACAGCACCCATTGGGAATCCATTAGCGATACCTTTCGCTACCGTAATCATGTCGGGACGAATACCAGCCCATTGATGTGCAAAGAAGCGACCGGAACGACCGTATCCCGATTGAATTTCATCAAGTATAAGGATAACACCTGATTCTTCAGTAACCGAACGCAATTGGCGAAGGAAATTATCATCCGGGATACGTATACCACCGACGCCTTGTATGCCTTCAATGATAACTGCAGCAACATCACCCTTTGCGATTTCATTTTTTACTGCTTCAATATCATTAAGTGGAAGGAATGTTACATGACCGTTTGCATTGAGCGGGGCGATAATTTTGGGATTATCAGTAGCTTCAACTGCTGCTGATGTGCGACCATGGAAAGCTTTACCGAATGCTATAATGCGAGATTTACCGGTGGCAAATGAAGCAAGTTTTAGCGCATTTTCATTGGCTTCAGCGCCTGAGTTAACGAGAAATAATTGATAATCATCGTAGCCTGATGCTTTACCAAGTTTTTCAGCCAATTTATGTTGGAGCGAATTTTGAACAGAGTTGGAATAGAATACCAAACGCGAAGCCTGCTGAGCAAGAGCATTTAGATAATGAGGGTGAGAATGCCCGATAGAAATAACTGCATGACCGCCATAAAGGTCAAGATATTCTTGATTATTGGCATCGTAAGTGTGACATCCGACACCTTTTACGATTTCCACGTCGTAGAGTGGATAAACATCAAATAACTTCATTATAATTTCAAATTTGAGATATCAAACGTAATTATGAAATAGCGATTAATTATCGTAAAAACGCTAAAAAGCACAAAAGTTGCTATTTAATCGTTTTCGAGTGCAAAGTTACAGGAATAACTTTACAAAGAAAAACTTTATTTGCAACTTTTGAGCTTTTTTAGAGAACTAAAATTGTCCTCAATATATTTTTAGAAAGAGTAGCTAAGACCGATAGCAGGAATAAATGCTTCTACACCATACTCAGCAGAGAATGATTTTTGGATACCGCCAAGTTGAGCAGCAAGAGCGGCAGCATATTCAGGACCGGCAGCTTCGTAAGCTTGTTGATAGGCTTGAGCCGCAACAAGATCGGTATATCCATTAGAGCCGGTACGAGAAAGTCCGGCAACATATGTAAATGCAAGGTCAATTGACAAACGAGGAGTTGGACGGAAAGAGAAACCAACAGTTGGTTCAAGACGAGTCATACCCGGAGTTTCTGGGTTAAAATAATCCTCATCAACGGGAGTAGTATCTACAATAAATCCGGCACGGACATCAAAACGATCAGTTAAAGCATATTGAGCACCAAGACGGAATGCCCAAGAATCTTTATAGTTTTTGGGAAGGTGCTGATTAAACGCAGTCAACTTATCGTCGAGGAAGTTGATGTCAAGCTGTTTGTAAGCGCTCCAGAAGCTCAATTGAGCATCGAAAGCAAGAGTCAATTTTTCAATAGGCTTATAGCTAACACCCATAGTAAGAACGCCTACAGCAGGAAGTTGTGCAGAGAAATTTGAGCCATTAAGACCTGTAAGAGATTGCAATGCCTGTTGAGCGACAGCATTAGCGTAGGTTAAAGTAGCATCACCGGCTTTCACTTTCATATCCATTTTGCTACGATAGCTTGCACCAACAGTGATTTTTTTATTAATATCCCACATTGCACCAACATGATAACCGACAGCTACTTCAGCTGTACCCTTAAGGTTAACAGAAGCAGGGGCAGTATTACCAAAAAGCATATCTTGAGGCATGCCTTGAGAAGCCAAAACTGCGTCAAGAGTATGAGGGTTAACAAGACCTTTATCTAAGTCAACGTTGCCCCAAGCGACCATAAGACCGGCTCCAATTGAGAGATTTGGAAGCACTCTATAAGCTACAGTCGGTTGAATATTGAATACTTGAATTTTCACAGACTGATTGAGGACTGACCCCGGCCAATTGTTACCCCAATCAATACCACTACCATAGGGGGTGTTGATAGTAATACCTGCTTTAAGATTGTCGTAGATAGAGAATGCTCCACTTATTTGGAACGGAGTGCTAACATCGTTGCTGGTAGTATATTTCGTTCCATCAGGAGTAGTTGCAGATGCTTCAGAAATAACACCACTAACACTTGCCGACAAATCGAGAGTTTTATCCATAAATCCCAATCCGGCAGGGTTAAAAATCATACTTTCTGCTCCAAGATGCAGTGCTGCACCTGTGTGCGCCATACCTTCTTGCTTTGCACTAAGAGTATTTACTTGATATCCTTCGGCAAAAACAGCCATAGGAGTTGCTGCAATAATGGCAGCGATAATTGATTTTTTCATTATAATTTTACTAATTAAACAAAAACTCAAATCTTATTTCAAAATTCATGTGCCAATTCAATCGGAAAAATGGAACAATTTAAATGTTAAATATACAACAAATCCGACAAATGTCACAAAATTTCCGACAAAGGTAACAATTTTATAGTAACTTACCAAGTTTCAGCCAGATATCTTAACGCAACACATAGCAAAGCGACAGCTATATGACTGATACAATGCATGTTATCATTTTTAACATTTCTGTTACAGAAAATAGGATTAGACATCGGCTAATTATTAAAGGGTGTCCGTCTTTCATTTTTACAGGGTTTAGAATACAACGTAACTCACTATTACTGACAAAGATATGTCGACAGGTTATATGAGTTTGATCTGTTTTTCAACTAATGTAATTAAAATATATAAGTAAACTTCATGTAAATCGCTCATTAGTTTGTATATTAAGGTAAACCTTCAATATTCTTTCACTCGCCGGAAAAACATTGAAATAAATTTCATGTTTTTGCTCGTTTATTCGTATATTTGAGGTATGAAATCAAAGTTTCAACATATCAAAAGCTTCAATGGCAGTCATGTTATCATATTATTAATAGTATTGATGTTACAATTGCTTGTATCGTGTAATAGCAATACAAAGGATCTTGCGTTTGACCGCGTGGAATTTACACCTCAATATGCCCAAGGGTTTACGATATGTAGCACCCAAGACTCTATAAGCGGATTGATAATAAAAAACCCTTGGCAGGGAGCTGATAGTGTCAGTATGTGCTACCGCATAGACAAGCCCGCACAAAGAATCGTGGCGATGTCGTCAACATTCGTGGCAATGTTGGAGAGCCTTGGCGCTGTAGACCGTGTTGTCGGTGTATCGGGGATTGATTTTATTTCTAATGAAACGATAAAGAATAGCAGAGGGAAAGTAGTCGACGTAGGATATAACGATTACTTTGACTACGAAAAGATGCTAATGCTCAATCCGGATATTGTATTGTTGTACGGGGTGAACGGACCAAGTCCATTGGAGGAGAAACTAAATGAACTAAATATTCCATATGTGTATATAGGAGAGTATCTTGAAGAATCTCCATTAGGGAAGGCTGAGTGGGTAATAGCGATAGGAGAAATAATTGGGAAACGGAATGAAGCGATTACATTATTCAATGAAATTGAACAAAGATATAATGCAGTAAAAGCAAGTTTTAGAAATAATGAATCACAGCCCAAAGTAATGCTTAATGCCCCATATAATGATAATTGGTGGTTGCCATCTGCCAATAATTACATGTCGAAATTGATTGCCGATGCAGGTGGCGATTATATCTATAAAGAAAATACAGGAAATGCGTCTAAAATTATAGACATTGAAGAAGCATATCTACTAATGAGCAAAGCTGATGTATGGATAAATCCGGGACAGGCAACAACGATGACACAATTAGCCGAAATGGCACCGCGATTTACAGATACCAAAGTGTTTGTAGAAGGGGAAGTATACAACAATAATCGACTTAGTACTATAGGTGGAGGTAATGACTTTTATGAATCAGGTATAATGAATCCTGACGTAATACTCAAAGATTTAGCAAAGGTGTTCTACCCCACTTTAATGTCAGATTATCAACCGGTGTATTACCAACGCCTAAAATAGCGAAGGAAAACAGAAAGGAATAAGTAATGAAGGGGCGAGTTACAATAACATTCATAGTGCTTACACTATTGACAGTGTTGCTATTGCTCGTAGATATCGGAGCCGGCTCTGTAAAGTTGAGTATCGGAGAGGTTGCTAAAGCATTGATTGGAGAAAGTGATGACCCGGCAGTCAGCAAAATTGTTATTGACATCAGACTAATCAAAAGTATAGTGGCAATACTTGCAGGAGTAGCGTTGTCTATAAGTGGCTTGCAGATGCAAACAATGTTTCGCAATCCCTTGGCAGGACCCTACGTGCTTGGAGTTAGTTCAGGGGCATCGTTGGCGGTGGCATTATTTATCCTCGGTCTGCCCGGATTAGGATTGCAATCGGGAATAATGTCAACAATAGGAATGACCGGAGTAGCCTTATTGGGTTCAGGGATTGTACTTGCATTGGTCGCAGTAGTTGGTCGCCGAATAAAAGATATAATGGTGGTGCTTATACTGGGGATGATGGTTTCATCGGGAATAAGCGCGATAGTCCAGATATTGCAATATATGAGTTCTGATGAAGCCCTTAAGTCGTTTGTAATATGGACTATGGGCTCGTTGGGTAATGTTACATCCGAACAGTTGCCAATACTCATTGCAGTGGTATTAATAGGATTAATTTTGGCAGTAGCTACAATAAAATCGTTAAATCTGTTGCTATTAGGAGAAGAGTATGCTGTAACGATGGGATATAATAGTCGACGCGGGCGAACAATGATATTGATGTCCACAGCATTATTAGCCGGAAGCGTAACAGCATTTTGCGGACCAATTGGATTTATCGGGCTTGCGCTACCACATGTGGCACGAGCAATCTTCGGAAGTGCCGACCATAGGATTTTGATTCCCGGGGTCGCATTGACAGGAGCTGCAGTAATGTTGGGGTGTGATATTGTTTCAAAAGTATTAGTTACACCAATCAATGCGATTACAGCACTTATCGGTATACCAATAGTAATATGGATTGTGTTTAGACAGCGAGCGATATGATTGAATTGAAAAACATCAAGATAGGATATGGGACGCAAGTGCTTGTGACCGGAGCAAATGCTGTATTTCCGCAATCGTCACTAACATCATTGATTGGTCGGAATGGTGCGGGAAAGTCTACTCTTCTACGAGCTATCGCCGGCATTGGTAAAATCATGGATGGCGAGATTATTGTTGACGAGAAATCACGATTTGAATCGGCTATAGAACGCGCAAAGTCCATAGCTTTTGTCAGCACACAAAGAGTAAAAATAGCAAATATGCGATGCCGCGACCTCGTTGGCTTGGGACGTGCGCCATACACAGATTGGGCAGGACGCCTTAGCAAAAGGGATAATGAGATTATCGCAGCTTCGCTCGAGCTTGTAGGAATGAAAGAATATGTTGACCGTACCCTTGACACAATGAGCGATGGCGAATGTCAGCGAATAATGATAGCGCGAGCGTTGGCTCAGGACACCCCTAATATTTTGCTCGATGAACCAACCTCTTTTCTTGACTTACCTAATCGATATCAGTTGATGGAATTATTAGGAGACCTTGCCCACAATCATGGTAAGACGATTCTTCTATCAACCCACGAATTGGACATTGCATTATCAAATGCCGATAATATCGCGCTTATCGATTCTGCCGGGTTGAAGTTGCTACCGACTAGCGACACGCACACGCGAGATGTAGTTGCAAACGCATTCAATATCGGGAATTTATTGATATAATCTCCGCGGTCAGACGACATGGAAGGCGGTAGATTTGAACGTCGGCGACTACGACGCTCATGTAGCCATCGCTACCGCCACATCATCAACATCATTAACCATAACCCAATGCAGATAGCAATCCAGAGTTAAAATAAACAAAGCTGCGCCCAAATCACTGTGGCGCAGCTTTGTTTATAGTTAGTTATCAAATTATTTCAACTTAGCAATCTCTTCAGCGATATTTACTACATTCCAACCGTCGGTTGAAATCTTTATACCTTTGGTAAAGTAGGTATTATCACCCTCATTTTTCAATGCCACGATATACGTATTGGCGTCGGTTTTTTGATACTGATATTCTTCGGCAATTTCTTCTATACAGTTTTCCCATATGCGAACAGCATTATTCACAACGCCTTCTTCCGTCGTACCTCCTACTCTTATTTCCTCAGTGGCAAAAGCGCGATAGTCGGGATTTTGCAACAACATTGTTTCAATGTTGCTCCAACCATCACTATCAGATGAAGCGTCAGAATACCTAAGCGATGGACGATATGTTCCGAAATAACGATTTATTACCGGTAATTCTATAGCTTGACTCCACCCATGATAACTCCAGCAAGATTGCGGATAGAAGTCAGTAATCTCAGGGGCACAGGTTTCATAATATAACTTAAATTGTACATTAAGATTAAGAATAGTTTTAGTATCTTTCAATTGCTGTGTGTTTGATACCAAGAAAGTAAACAGTTGATCGGTTTGCAATGTAGAATAATTACATTCGGGAAGATCAGTAACTTTATCATAATTAAAGCTCGGATTTGTGCCCCAGTGACTTTCAAAAATCTGCAATTCACTTAAATAGTTCCACGATGGTTTGCAAAGATTTACATTTTGATAATTGACAGGCATCTCGGAGTGGTTAGCTGATGTTGTTGTAGTTGGGAATGTGTACCCAAACGAGAATGAACCGGATCCTTCCAACCCATCGGCACTTGCGCCTACCGAGACTCCTCCACCTACTGTCCAATTGCCGGGATAGTGAGTATCGGTTGTTGTACCGACTGATGTTTGGGGCACAGCTGATTCAACTAATACGTTGTTGCTTGAATAATCAAACAAGTTACTTGCGTTGCTCAACCAGGCCTCAACCGATGGACCGACATAAATACCGCCACTATAACGATAGTTATATGCCAAGTGCTCATAGAAGCAGAAATTATGTACAATCAACCCGTCTAAATCATCTAAATTTCCATCATCATCCGTTTTTCCGTCGTCATAGGAGCCGGGGAAGGACTCTGAAATTTGTACATCGTAGAAATCCTGTTTATCAGGTTCATAATATCCCGAATTAATTGTTACTATGATTTCGGGGGTCACAGTCCATCCATTGCCAGTTGTATAAAACGAAGACTGGTGATAATCTTCAATTCCTTTAGACAGGTGGTTTATTTGGTTACTATGATAAATCGTAAAACTGTTAACTATAACATGATATTTTGTCGGCTGATAAGTATATTCCGACGATGTTGAGTTATAAAATGAAGCATCCGAGCGGTCCTTTACACCTGTATAATAATACGTGAGTTCGATGAAATATAATTAGTTGAAAATTTGGTGATTAGCGATAAAAGT
>CAYWXG010000059.1:0-13477 GCA_964462445.1 uncultured Barnesiella sp.
ATCAGCGTCCGAGCTATGCTATTTTGACGCATTCAACTTTTAGCGGACAGTAATAATTATTTTTAAAATTTCTGCATATCAACTAATCTGCTATAATAACCGTTGAGTGCAAGTAATTCTTCGTGAGTTCCTCGCTCTACGATACGTCCTTCATGTAGCACACAAATTAAATCAGCATTACAGATTGTAGAAAGGCGGTGGGCAATTACAAGTGTAGTGCGATCTTTCATTAAGCGATCAAGGGCTTCTTGTACAACCTTTTCGCTCTCAGAGTCGAGTGCAGATGTCGCTTCGTCGAGAATTAGCATCGGGGGATTCTTCAATATTGCGCGAGCTATCGACAATCGTTGGCGTTGTCCTCCTGAGAGTTTACATCCTCGGTCGCCGATATTTGTATTATATCCATCTTCCGATTCTACTATAAATTCATGGGCATTGGCAATTTTAGCTGCTTCTTCCACTTGTACCATTGTGGCATTCTCTACGCCAAATGTGATGTTGTTATAGAATGTATCGTTAAATAGAATTGCTTCTTGATTTACATTGCCCATAAATGAGCGTAGGTCATGAACCTTCATATCGCGAATATCAACTCCGTCAACTGTAATTTGTCCGGACTGAACATCATAGAATCTTGGCAATAGGTCGGCAAGTGTTGATTTCCCCGACCCGGATTGACCAACGAGAGCGACTGTTGTTCCGGCAGGAATATCAAGGTCGATGTTGTGAATGACCTCATTAGTGCCGTAGCTGAACGTTACGTTCTTATAGCATACATTACCTTTGAGTTTGTTTATTTTAACCGGATTTTCGGGATCTTTAATAGGATTATCAGCTGATAGTATTTTATCAACACGTTCCATTGATGCCAACCCTTTTTGGATTGAATACATTGCTTTCGACAACTCTTTGGCAGGGTTGATTATGTTATAGAAAATCACCAAATAATAAATAAACGACGATGCGCTCATTGACGATTCTCCTCCCCAAATAGATGTATGACCGCCTAAAATCAATGCCCCACCAAACCAAAGAACGATTGCTATTGCTGTAGTCCCTAAGAATTCACTCATAGGGTGGGCGAGAGCTTGCCGACGAGCTACTTTATTACTTAATGAATATAGTTCTTGGTTTTCTTTGTGGAATCGATTTTTAACCTTCTCTTCGGCATTAAATGCTTTTATGATACGCAACCCTCCGAGTGTTTCCTCAATGTTCGACATTAATACCCCCCATTGGTTCTGATTTTCGAGTGACTTGCGTTTGAGCTTTTTCCCAACTTTGCCCATTATTGTTCCCGCTATCGGTAACAATATTAGTACAAAAATTGTCAATTGCCATGATATCATACACATTGTAAAGAGGCACACGATAATCATAATTGGGTTCTTAAAGAACATATCGATTGATGCCATAATCGAACTTTCAATCTCGGCAACGTCTCCACTCATGCGTGCCATTACGTCACCCTTTCGTTCCGATGTGAAGAATGAAATTGGAAGGCGTACAATCTTATTGTACACATAATTTCGTATATCTCTCACGATACCCGAACGCATCGGTATGATACAATAAGAACTCAAGTAAGTAACACCGGTTTTAAGCAATGTCATGAACACGAGCATTATAGCAAGAATTGCCAAGGTGTTTGACGGACCGAGACTTGTTATGGCTTCCTGTACATAATAGTAAAAATTATTGACTACTACATCCTTGAGTGAGCCATCGGCCATTGACATCAATTCATAATGTGCTTCCTTTACTTGAAACAACATTTCAAGAATAGGAATAATAAGAGCAAATGAGAAAAGCGTTAAGAATGCCGCCAATATATTGAAGAAGATATTGAGAATCAAGTACTTCTTATAAGGAGGCACAAAACGGCGCAAAATTTTGAAAAATTCCTTCATTTAAGCGTCAAGTCTATGTAAGTATGGAGGGGTTATACGAGGCTCATACCTTTAAGTATCGCAACTTCGTTGGCAGGGATAAGGTGGTGGTGGCGTTCCGGTAATGCTTTTTTTAGCCCACGTAGTACATCATCGAGTGATACTACTGGTTTCAGTTTCAACAGCGCTCCGAGTAATATCATATTGTAACCTTTGGCATTTCCGAGTTCGATTGTTGCGTCCATGGCGTTGACTGCAACAATTTTAATATCTGTGCGTGTGGGTTTGCGATGTATTCCGTAATGATCGTAAATTAGTGTGCCTCCGGGATTTATATGACTTTCAAACTTATCAAGACTCTGTTGATTAAGAATTACAGCTGTGTCATATGAATCAACTATTGGCGAAGATATAGCTTCATCGCTAAGTATAACTGTAACGTTGGCTGTCCCACCACGTTGTTCCGGACCATACGATGGCATCCATGTCACTTCCAAGTCGTTCATTAACGCTGCATATGCAAGTATCTTTCCCATTGAAAGCACTCCTTGTCCTCCAAATCCGGCTATGACGATTTCTTCTTTCATCTTAATTTCCTTATTTTTCAACATCGGCATTTTTGAGATCACCAAGTGGGTATTTCTCAAACATATTTTCTTCCATCCAAGCATTAGAGGCTCGTGGAGATAATTTCCACCCCGAAGAGCATGTGCCTACGATTTCTACGACAGATGTTCCTTTCCCGGCAAGAGCATTTTGAAATGCTTTCTTTATTGCATTTTTTGCTTTGCGAGTGGCGGCTGCTGTATGTACTGCTTGGCGTGTGACATAACACGTACCATCAAGTTGTGCAAGCAAAGTAGATATTGCCAATGGATATCCATTAAGATCTACTCGGCGACCATAGGGGGTCGTTGCAGTTTTCTGCCCTTCAAGCGTTGTTGGCGCCATTTGCCCTCCGGTCATTCCATATATGCCATTATTTATAAATATGATAGCAATATTTTCACCTCTGTTGGCTGCGTGGATTGTCTCTGCTGTACCAATTGCAGAAATATCGCCATCTCCTTGGTAGGTAAATACAAGTTTCTCCGGATTCAATCGTTTGACTGCAGTGGCAAGCGCAGGTGCTCGCCCATGGGCCGCTTCAACCCAATCTACATCTATGTAATTGTAGGCAAACACTGCACAACCTACAGGAGCGACTCCGATAGTGTTTTCTTGTTGCCCCATCTCGTCGATGATTTCTGCTATTATTTTATGTACTACACCATGGCTACAGCCGGGGCAGTAGTGCATTGTGTTTTCGCTTAGCAGTGCTGGACGACTATATACTTTATTAGCGGGATTTATAATCTGATTTAATTCCATGACCTATCGGTTTAACTTTTTAAAATTTTACACCGAATTTATTGGTAAATGCTGAGAGTATTTCTGCAGGATTGGGTACGATACCTCCCATTCTGCCAAAATGTTCTACGGGTACATTGTCATGCACGGCAAGACGTACATCTTCTATCATTTGTCCGGCGTTCAACTCTGCAGCGAGTATCCCTTTTACGCCCTTTGCAATATCATTAATTGCCTCATAGGGGAAAGGCCACAAGGTTATAGGACGTAGCAATCCGATTTTTACTCCTACCTTACGTGCCTCTTCTACCGCTTTTAAGCATATGCGAGCCATTGAGCCAAATGCTACTATCAAATAGTCGGCATCTTCTGTTTGATATTCTTGATATCTCACTTCATTTGCTTCGATTTCTTTGTACGTACGTTGGAAGCGTTCATTGTTTTTTTCCATAATTGCGGAGTCAAGTTCCAATGATGTAACAACGTTACGTTTGCGGTCGGGTGTTTTCCCGGTAAGTGCCCATGGACATTGTTTGCGTATTTCTTCTGCTGTGCGTCGTGGACGTTGTTCCGGCAATACTACCTTTTCCATCATCTGACCGATAACTCCATCTGCAAGTATCATCGCGGGATTTCGATATTTAAATGCCAAGTCAAACCCTAGGCCAACGAAATCGGCCATTTCTTGTACAGATGATGGCGCAAGTACAATTAAGCGATAGTCGCCATGGCCGCCACCTTTGGTAGTTTGAAAATAATCACTTTGTGAAGGGTGAATTGTTCCTAAACCGGGACCTCCTCGCATGACATTGACAATCAATGCAGGCAATTCAGAGGCCGCTAAATATGAAATGCCTTCTTGCATTAGAGATACTCCGGGGCTCGATGATGATGTCATTACTGCTTTCCCTGTTGCGGCTCCGCCATATACCATGTTAATAGATGCAGTCTCGCTTTCTGCTTGCAGTACTACCATCCCCGTGGTTTCCCAAGGCATAAGTGCCTCTAATGTTTCGAGTATTTCTGATTGAGGTGTGATGGGGTAACCGAAATATCCGTCGACTCCGTAGCGTATAGCAGCATGAGCTATCGCTTCGTTTCCCTTCATCAACCGTATATCTTCATTCATAATTTCTGTTGCTTTATTGTTATTTCTCAACTACCCGATAGACTTCAATACAAGCATCGGGGCAAACTATTGCGCATGATGAACACCCTATGCATGCTTCCGGTTGAGCCATATAGGCATAATGATAACCACGATCGTTAACCTCCTTATCCTTTAAAAGTAGTACTTTTGTAGGACAAGCAGCAACACATAGGTCGCAACCTTTGCATCGCTCTTCATCGATTACTACGGCTCCGTGAACTTTAGCCATGTTATTTATTGTATAAAAGTGTCGTTATTGTTTTTAATCTTACGCAAATGTAATAAAAAAAACTGAATTAATACATCTTTAACATTCCCTTAACCTTTTGCACATAAATATTCTATATGAGCAATGTTGTTATATCGTTTATTTGTAGTATTTAGTATGGTCATTTTCAAAGGGAAAAGGTAATGGGCGTTTTGAAATAAAATCTATATATAACAAAACCGACAAGTAATATTATTAAGATATTATTTGTCGGTTATAATTAATAGGGTAGAAGTAATCATTTTTACCCATGATTATTCTATATGCTTATTTGCGTCGACGTACTGAGCGAACAGCCGAATTGCTGTTGTTATTGCTTTTCTTAATTGATTTGGGTTCTTTCTTTTTCGAGTTTTTATTTGAGCGAGAAGAACGTGCCGATTTTTCTTTCGTATCTCGGTCGGGAATCACGATTGAATCCCCGGCTGCCGCTGCTTCGCGTGCTTCACGTGCGGCTATTACTTCCTCGCGTGATGGCACCCAAAGTTTATCATCAAATGTCTCAAGTCGATTCTGTATGCTATCCTGTGCTTTTTTCATGTCGTCAGGATCCGGATACATCTGCATCATTGACTGATTGCGTAGATTGCGAGTTTTGTAGATATTACCCTCATACATATTCATTGCGAAGAAATCGTCGAGCGTATATTTGGGTAAATTATTGTCGTCATCTATAAATATGTATTGTTGTGATAGGTAGGGGCGTAATGCTTCAAGTTTCACCCAAAACATTGGATATTTAATTGCTTCTCCTCCAAAATCTCCGCTTCGATGAAGCACCGGACAGATTGCTTCAACTCGTGTTCGCATATTATTGGAACGTGAGTCAAATTCCCAACGCTCAAGAATGTAATATGATAATACCTCATTCGTAGGTACATCAACTTCCTCGATTACGTATTTTGGATTTTTTTCGGTGGAGCCTTTCGCCGGAGTGTAGTAGATGTGAAAGCGGTCGAGCATATCTCCTACTTTAAGTTTGTATTGGTCAGTGAATATTTCTCGTCCGTCAAGATATTCATATGCTGATATACGATTTTCGGCAAGTTGTTCCATTGTAATGCGGAACAAATTCTTATTGCCATCAATAATATCCTCAGGATAGTAGAGTGAGGCGTTTTTAGACTTGTTAAGGTCGAGCTCGCGATAGATTACGCGCATCCATTGCATGTCGGCATCGCTTTGGGGCGTTTCCTCGTAAAATTTTTGCATTCGCTCTGTAACTCCCGGTTGCGTCTGCTCTTTGCGATTTCGGTCACTTCCGCCTCGACGCACTACACTGCTTGATGATGAGTCTTGAGCTATAGCCGCAGTCCCTATTGTTAGTAATGTAGCGGCAATCGCAATATGTCTTTTAATTACGCTCATTGTTAATTTTTATATTTTTGTTTTCAAGAATATTAGTTGATTATCACTTCAAGAGGTGCAAGCTCTCGCGTTATTCCATCAGGACCGATTGCTTTAA
This sequence comes from uncultured Barnesiella sp., assembly GCA_964462445.1. Classification (GTDB taxonomy): domain Bacteria; phylum Bacteroidota; class Bacteroidia; order Bacteroidales; family Muribaculaceae; genus JAGBWK01. The sequence continues at coordinate 6,123 of CAYWXG010000059.1, forward strand.
CGCGCGTTACGTAGATACGATTGCCTCGTTTCAATCTTTGTAATTGCGCTTTTTGGCGTGACGAAAATTTGTTGCCGTCCGACACCTCGGGAATAGCATTCCCCATCGAGTCAAATGTGACAGTTTCAAAACTAAGCACATTGAATGTGATATTGAGCAAATCATCATCGATAGCGGCTTCAAGTGTTCCTACCTGCATAAGTTGGGCCTTTGATATCCCTCGTCCTCCACCTCGATATTTTAGAGAATTTCCTTCTGCATCTTTGTAAGTTACAAATGGGGTAGGGTCTGGTAGCTTGCGTACGCGAAACTCTGTTCGCGACACTTCTGAACGCTTTCCATTCATTTCTGCAACCACGGTAATTATTGCCGGCTCACCAACTTTACTCGCTTTTGCAACCCATGCGTCACCTCGACGTGTTAGTGTTCCATTACTCATTGTGGCACTAACTCCGCTATTAGCAACCCCCGGCACAGATATGCTTATTGGATTGTCAATACCTGCGTACAACACATTCATCATTGTTGCCGATATAGTAGCTGTTGGTTCTATGACAGTATAGGATGATGCAAAGTCGTGGCGTGTGATTGTGCCATCTCCATGAGGTACTTCCAAATAGCCCCTATATTCATAATTTCCTGCCGACGTTGCTGGTGCTTCATAAATCCCATGTTCTGAACTTAATGGCTTGCCATTGATGTAAATAAGGGGGCGTTGTGTAGTGTCAACTGCTGCAAGTACGATATTTGCGTGGTATTTGCTCCCGCGTATCACAAATCTTGAATCCGGAATTACGAATGCATTAAGTTCGTTAACACGAACATCTCCTGCATCTACGTTGGCTAAAAGAGATTGTAGTGCTTCTCCTTCGCAATATTTGATGTCGTTTTGGAGCTTGGTAAGCAACGTAATAGCTGCAACAACGGGTTGATTTTCAAATTTATGCTCTTCCCATTTCATTTCTCCAATCTCACCCTTACGTTGTACGGACTCTGTTGATAAAGCTTTCAAAATACTCGCACTTTTTACAGAATCGGTGACAAATTCCGTGATAAAATTGCGATATTCTTCAATAGACTGTCGGAGTGCCGCTCCACGTTTTGTAGATGGTTGAAGCATGATTGCTGCAGCCGCATCAAGGTCTTCGCGATTTTCTATGTTGTTGATATCTCCTTGCGGACCATCTACCTTCTTTACGATTTGAACTTTTAGCGAATCTACAAGATTGTATATTTCAGTGGTTTTCTGTCGCACTTCAAGCCCCTTTTTAAACCAAGATAATCCTTTCTCCGGGTTCTGGAGGCTGAATGCTTCGAGTGCACCGATTATCGATGCATTTCGCTGCTCTATATTGTCATTGGTACGGACTAAACCATCTTTTACTTGCGTGAAACCATCGAGCACATCACTCGATACATTAAGCGCAAGCATTGCCATTAAGACGATATACATCAGGTTTATCATCTTTTGACGTGGCGATAGTCTGCTATTCGATGCTCCCATTATTGTGTTTTAGATATTGTTTAAATCTTAATTTTTAGGATGTTTAAGAGCTGTATCCGATTGTTATGCGTTTTTATCGTCGCCTGTTGTAGGGTCAATGCTCATAGGCTGACGATACATATTTATAGTCATTGCAGTAAGCATTTTCTCATACACGGCATTGAGTTGATGCATATAGTTGGCCATGCGCTCTGTTTCCTCAACATAGCGCGCACTTTGGCTTGAACTCTTTTCATACATATCGCGTATATCTTTGATGCCTCGGTTGACACGGTCAATTGAGTCGAGCTGTGATGATACACTCTTAAGTTGTATCTCATATATTGTGTTAAGTCCCGTAATATTGCGATTGAGATCTTGCATTTGCTCTACATACCCTGTTGAGCTACGTGTGATATTTTCAGAATTTTCTGTAATAGCACGATAGCTGTCCAAAAGCACGTCGGAAACCTCGTTGAGAGCCGCTGTTGTAGCGCGTAAATGTTCCATTTCGGTAGCTATGCTCGACATTTGGTCGAGATATTGTTGTGTCGCAGATGTCAATTCTGCCATGCGAGAAAGCTGGTCGGATGCTGCTGCCATCTTTGCGATAGACTCTGATAGTGAACGAGAATCTTCTTCGGTGAGATTAATATCACTTGGAATTCCAACAGTAGCTTTTGCTTCATCAACACTGACTTTGCGAGTATTAGCACCGCTTGTTGTTGTGCCACCACCTCCGGCAACTATTACTGTCGTACCTCCATTGCTGGCTGTAGAAGCATTTTCCTCATCACTTTGGCGTTCGTGGTCGAGTGCCGGAAATACCTCTTCCCAATGATATTCACGAGGTGGACGGTCAAAAGCAGATAATATAAACATCAACACTTCTGTTCCCATACCGAGAGAAAGCAAGAAGTTGCCTCCGGGCAAATGGAGTATCTTAAATAATGCACCCCAAATTACTATTGCCGCACCTAAAGAATATGCGATGTTGAAAAAGCGTTGACCGCTATCGCTTTGTAGGAAGCGCGTTATACTGTTTTTATATCTTTTTACTTTTCCCATTGCGGATATATTGTTTTGTTATCTCAATTATGGATAATGATACCTATGTTTATTAACTTTTGACAGATTTCGCTTATTTCATTTGATTCCCTTTGGCAAATCCAATTTGTGAGCGCACACATCGGAATCCAATATATGAACGTTGTTCATTCTGGTATTCCCACATACGAATATCTGAACGAATATTATGCGCAACATCTTTCCACGACCCGCCTCGCACAATTTTGCGTTTCATCTTATATGGGTCTTCTTGTGCTGCATCATAGCGATATTCGGGGTTCAAATCGTTGGTAAGTTTTGATACACTTTCTGTATAGGCTGTCGATGTCCATTCGCTCACGTTGCCAGCCATGTCAAACAATCCGAAATCATTTGGTGTATATGTGCCTACGCGAGATGTGATAAGTTGTCCATCCTTTACATAGTTTCCTTCATTAGGCTTAAAGTTGGCGTAAAAGCAACCTTTATCCTCGCTCAATGGCAGGTCTCCTTCCCATGGGTACATGTTTTCATTCACACCGGCACGTGCAGCATACTCCCATTCTGCTTCAGTTGGAAGTCGATATGGCTCAACATAAACTCCTTCACGACCCAATGCTCGGCGAAGATAATCCGTACGCCAATTACAGAATGCATTGGCTTGTTCCCAGCTTACTCCTACAACGGGGTAGTCATTGTAACCTCCATGTGAGAAATACATTCTGACATATGGTTCGTTGTATGCATTGTCAAAGTCATTAATCCATGCGGTAGTGTCGGGATAGATGTTGACAATGTAAGTATTTACGAAGTCAAAATCTCCGGTAAGTCCGCGAGTGATAGTTTGACGTACGATTTCTCCCTCGTCATTGATATATGCGGTATCTTTTGATATTACCGGCACTTCTGTGGGCACCGGTTTATCGGTATTGTACTCACGACGTCGAGGGTCAAGACGGTGTTTACGCTTAGCTGCTTCTGTGTGATTGTATATTTCGTAGCGATAATTGAGCTGTTCAGGGTCAAGTTCGCGTTGCCCGGTAATGGGATTTGTTCGGTATACACTCTCTATTGCTCGTTGTTCATCTTCATTTGCATTGCGCCAAGGTATTGGACGACTCCAATCGAGATGAGGTGTTATAGGATTTCCCTCTTTGTCCTCTTCAATCTTAAAGATCTCATTCCCTCCATATGCAGGGTCGGCAAGGCGTTCTCGGATTATTGAGTCACGTACCCAAAATACAAATTGTTTGTACTTTGAGTTGGTGATTTCTGTTTCGTCCATCCAAAATGCGTCTACTGAAATGCCACGAGCCGATGCTGGCATATTCCATGCGCTGTCGGCTTTCTGTGCGCCCACTTCCATTGAGCCGCGTGTAACTAATACCATGCCGTAGGGTGTTGGTTCGGCCCATGCCATACCTCCCACTCCGGTCACTTCTCCGCCACTGGCATTGCGTGAACCTGTTGCACATGATGCTGCTACTGTCAGCATTGTCGCTGCTATTGGAAATAAATAAAGAGTTGTCTTTTTCATGTCTTAAAGTATGCGTATGCTCTTATGTTTATTCTTGTTCTTTTCTGAGAGGTCGAGCTTTAATGAATAGCCCGCAAATATCTCATGGCTGCCTGATGAGGCTTTTGCAATTTCTGATGTGGCATAATCGTAGGCGTATCCAAGGAAGAATCCTTTAAATTCTGCACCTAAACTGATGGTAACCGCATCATTGTATCGATAACCTATGCCCGCTGTCAGAAACTTATTATATCTTAGGCGTACTGTGGCTTCGCCTGTTGTGAACGTAAAATCGCTCTTTACAAAAACCGACGGCATCAATTCAAATAACGTATTTTTTATTGGAATATTGCATCCTGCCATAAAATATAGAGTCCGTCCTACTTGAAATTCGTAACTTTTTTCCATTGTGTTGTCGCCGGTCTCGGATTTAAGGCTTATGGTTGGTTGTGTCAAATGTGTCATTGATAAACCGCCCCACCACATCCCTCGTGTGTAAAATACTCCAACACCGAGGTCGAAAGCATTGCCATTTAGATCGTTCATCGGGATAGCTTCATCATTGTTTTCATGATAATTATCACCGTCAGGTAATATTACTTCTGTCCCTTTGAACGTCTCATTAATAAATCCAAGTTGTAACCCTGCGGTTAGCTCTCCTTTAAACAATTTAAGTTTGTAGCCTGCCTGTACTCCAATGTTCATGTTTTTGTATAGACCCAAACTCTCTTGTTGCATGAGCATACCAACACCAAAACGTTTGTTAAATAGTTTGAATGGCATTTCTGCGGTCATTGCAAATGTTTTGGGCGCATTGTCTATCCCGACCCATTGCATTCGCATACCTCCGCGTATATTGAGTAAATCGGAGGTGCCTATTGCAGCAGGATTGTAGTAGTTTTTTACTTGATAATATTGAGAAAATTGCGCATCACTCTGAGCGTTGGAGTCAAGCCCTGTTGCCACCATTGCCAAAACGAGTAATACTTGATATATCTTATTTATTATCGTCTTTGTCATCATTCAAAATAAAAACTGAAAACAACCATCGAGGAAACGGCTTTTTTAATTGATTGTGTAAATTTCTGCTTAGCCGGGTCATCAGTGAGGTCGGGACGCTCGTGGTCAACAACATCTATCAATCCAAAACAGAATTTTACTTCAGGAATAAGTTTAAAGTAGGGGAGATATAGGTCGCAACCAAAGCCACATGTCAAATAAAAATCACTGCTTTTAAGCTTGATATACTCTCCGCTTTTACGAGTGAGATTGAGTGCCGGCATTACACCGGCTGTGACATACGGACGTAGATTCCGATATCGCAACGCTGAAAATTTAATGTCTATGGGAAACATTAAATAGGTTGACTTTAAATTTTGTTTAACCTCATCGCCGGTATTCGCTTCTTTAAATACAATATTGCGATTACCAAAATATAACCCGGGCGAAAATCTGAGGTTGAAATGGTCGCTCAAACGCATATCAAACAACCCGCTGACATTAAATCCGGGTTGAAATGAAGGTAGTTCCATAAACCACGATTCTCCCTCTGGTGTGATATATCCGTTGTGCGTAAATCTTATATCTTGAGTGTGAAGTCCAACCGAAAAACCTAAATGCCATCGTCGCAAATCCGCATAAGGACGGTTGAGCAATTTGTCATTTAATTGTTGCCCATTGACTTTCTGACTGCAAGATATGATTGCAATCAGACTCAGCAATAATGACAATATATTTTTTACTCTTTTCATACCTTATTAAACGTGTACTTCCTCTATTTATTGTTTTTTTATGGATTTTTTCATATTTTTGTATTCACATTTAATAAAGTGCTACATGGCTGATGCGATGCTGATAATAAACCCAATTTCGGGTACCGCTAAAAAGACCGGGCTCGACCTTAAGGTGGAGCGTTCAATGTCGAAAGCGGGCTACAACCTCGACGTTCGATTAACGACTTGTCGTGGCGATGCAACGCGTCTTGCTGCTGAAGCTGTCGATAAAGGTTATGATGCAGTATTGGCTGCGGGAGGAGATGGCACTATCAATGAAACTGCACAAGCACTTTGTGGCACGAATGTCAACTTCGGGATCATTCCTTCAGGCTCTGGTAATGGGCTTGCACGTCACATTAATATTCCAATCAATGTTGATGCCGCGTTGGATATAATTGCCCGAGGAATAATTGCCAAATGCGATTATGGAACGGTTAATAATCGTCCTTTTTTCTGCACTTTTGGTGTTGGATTTGATGCTGCAGTTTCTCACTATTTTGCAAAACAATCTCGTCGCGGACTTCTTACATATCTCAAAAGTGCCTTCTCTCAATACGTAAATTATAAACCGGACACATACACTATCTCGGCAAATGGTAAAATACTTACTCAAAAAGCTTTTGTAGTAGCTTGCTGCAATGCCTCTCAATATGGCAATAATGCATATATAGCTCCCAAAGCTTCAATAACCGATGGTCTCCTTGATATAATTATTATTCATCAAGGTTCTCCAATCGACACCGCAATGGTAGGTATGGATCTATTCACTGGATATATTGATTCAAACACTCTTATACACTCATTACGAGCTCCTGCGGCTGTCATTTATCGTTCAAGCGAAGGTCCGGCTCACATCGATGGCGAACCGATGATTTTAGAAGATATTATGGATGTTAAATGCCATCACCATGGCCTCAACATTTTCATCCCGGGCGATAAGCAACCTTTCCGCCCTATTGTAACGCCGGTAAAATCTATGTGGCGCAATATTTTTTCTTTTCGCAATAAGTAATCGAAGTTAACACGGTCCGTCAGCTCCTATGGGGTGAGGTCGTCCCCGACCTCGTATTGCCACATTAGCAACCTATCAAATATCAATAAAAAAGAAACTGTATCTAAATGAAATATTTAAATACAGCTCCTTCCTTTTTTTGTAGTGGAGTTGGAGGGATTCGAACCCTCGTCCAAACGTGGAACTAATGAGCTTTCTACATGCTTATTCCTATCTTGATTTTCGAATTATGACAGGCTAAGGACTGCCAATCATAACCTTATCCTCTATTGTTTCGGGTCCTTCGCGAGGCTTTCGGAACCCTATTCCCGATTTACCTGCACCGCCGGGTCGATTAGTCTCGGAAAAAGGACAATCGGGCGATGTCTTGTCTCTGCGACTGTCGCGGAGATTAAGCGTAATCTACTGTACTTCGATTAGGCAGCAAGAGCGTATTGTTTTTCGCCATTTGAAATTGTGATGTCCCTGATTAAAGAGCGTAGCCATCATTGCTCTGCATGCTTACACACCACCTCTACACGC
>CAYWXG010000060.1:0-11669 GCA_964462445.1 uncultured Barnesiella sp.
TGTTGTTGATAACCAACTGACACTCTTTTGATTATTTTCGTCGAATTCACGTTATTTTATCAGTATTTGATTTTTATATGTAAAGCTGCCAGCAGTGCTAAAGATTGTTTATTTGCATGTGATATTATTTCAGATGGGGATTAATACAATAATGGTTTCTTTTGATAATTACGCCATTCGGACTTATATTTTCGATCAGTGAAGAAAACTTTTAAGTCGGCTTCGTACTCGTGGTCGACAAAGAAGACTTTTTTATCGGCCTCATATGATTTATCGGTAAAGTACCATATCCCTTTGTTTTCAGAGGCAACAGCTTCATATTTATGCTCAGTACGGTAAACTATAATATCAGCTTTATATTCAGCGTTAACAACATAGACCTTAATATCGGCTTGATATTTGTAGGTCGTAGAATACATTTTCTGCGCGAAAGCATCGGATGGGAAGAAGCAACCGAGCAATATCGCTGACCAAAGGATACGATTGTGGAATTTCATGGTTGACAATATTTGAATAATCGCAAAAATACAAAAATTATAGAAAAATTATAGAATACAGAATGAGTTTTGCGGATGAAAGTTTTTTTGTAACTTTACAAATTAATATTTGCCGATATAAACAAAATCGAGAATAACGAAATCATTCAAATTGTAGACGTCATTACAAAGCCCATTTATAATGGGAAACAGTCAATGATGGTGTATGAGAATTATGAATACAGAGATACCCAAAGACCCGGTAATTTTGTTGAGTTTTGTAAATATGAAGCTCAGAGATTATTATCCGACGTTGGAAGCGATGTGTGAGGCTCTCAATATAGATGCAAAAGAGTTGAGTGCACAATTAGCTGTAATAGATTATCACTATGATGCCGACCATAATAAATTTGTATAGCGACGAAATCAGCAGATGGAAGATTATTTAAGCAAACTAAATGAGCAACAACGGCAAGCTGTAGAGTATCTTGATGGGCCATCGTTGGTAATAGCCGGAGCCGGTTCTGGCAAAACTAGAGTGCTTACATATAAGATAGTTCATCTATTGGCAAATGGCTATGAGCCATATCGCATTATGGCATTGACGTTTACGAATAAAGCAGCACGAGAAATGCGAGATCGAATCGAAGCGTTGATAGGTGGCGATATGGCATCAAAACTGTGGATGGGGACGTTTCACTCAATATTTCTGAGGATATTGCGCCGGCATGCATCGTTGATAGGCTTCAAGAGTGATTTTACGATATATGACACATCGGATTCCAAGTCGTTGATAACGGCAATCATTAAGGATATGCAGCTTGACGATAAGGTTTATAAGCCATCGTTGGTGCAGTCGGCGATATCGATGGCAAAAAATGCGTTATTGTCGCCTGAGGCCTACGAGAGCACCCGAGAGCTGATGGAGGCGGACCGTCGGTCACGACGTCCGTTGATTGTCGCTATATATCGTGCCTACCGAAATCGATGTCGATTGGCATCGACGATGGATTTTGATGATTTGCTATATTATACAAATGTGTTGCTGAGGGATAATCCCGATGTGTGTAATCATTATCGTGAGTTTTTCCGTTATGTGCTTGTAGATGAGTATCAAGATACGAACTTTGCACAACATTTAATAGTGTCGAGATTGACGGCAGGGAGCGACAATTTGTGTGTAGTAGGAGATGATGCCCAAAGTATCTATTCGTTTCGAGGTGCAAATATTAAAAACATATTGAATCTCCGCAATGCATATCCCAATTTGGCAACATTTAAGTTGGAACAGAATTATCGTTCGACGCAAACAATTATCAATGCAGCAAATACGTTGATAGAAAAAAATCGCAATCAGATACCCAAACAGGTATTTTCAAATAATGCCGTTGGAGATAAAATCAATGTAGTCAAGTGTTACAGCGATTATGAGGAAAGTTATATTGTAGCAACGCATATATCCAATCTCAAGCGCACGGCGCCGGAGGGATATAACGACTATGCCGTTCTCTATCGCACAAATGCGCAGTCACGAATTCTTGAGGAGTCTCTGCGCAAGCGTAATATACCATATAGAATTTATGGAGGGCTCTCGTTCTATCAACGCAAAGAGGTGAAAGATGCAATAGCCTATTTTAGAATGGCAGTAAATCCCGATGATGATGAAGCACTACGACGAATTATCAATTATCCGACACGAGGGATTGGAGAAACGACGTTAAAGAAATTGATTGGAAAAGCGATAGAGGATGGACGAAGCGTGTGGAATGTGATTTCAACAATTGAAGATGAAACACTTGGCATGAATTCGGGGACTCGGAAAAAGCTTAATGAGTTTAAGGGTTTGATTCAATCGTTTATCAACGCTAATAACGAAGGTGTTGCTGTAGATGAACTTGCGGTTAAGATAATCCGTGAGACAAAATTGCTGTCGTCGCTTGTAAGCGATTCAACTCCGGAAAGCATATCAAAGCAGGAGAATTTGCAGGAATTGCTAAATGGGGTGAAAGATTTTGCGGAAACACAACGCGAACTTGAAGGGAACGAAACCCCGACATTATCTCAATATCTGTCGCAAGTGTCGTTGCTAACCGACCAAGATGAAGAGGAAGATGACGCACAACGAGTGACTCTGATGACCGTTCATGCCGCCAAGGGGTTGGAATTTGCGCATGTGTTTATAGTTGGCTTGGAAGAGGAACTATTTCCGTCGGCAATGGCGTCGGGTTCACCGGCAGAGATTGAAGAGGAACGCCGCTTGCTATATGTTGCTATTACACGAGCAAAAAAATCGTGTATGATGAGTTTTGCCTCAAGTCGTTTTCGCAATGGACAAACGGTTACATGCTCTCCGTCGCGATTTTTGCGAGATATAGAAAGTAAATATTTGAGTGTCACAAACGGGACCGGACTAAGTGCAACATTGTCGAATAATCCCGCCGGACGCTATCGTAATTCGTTTAATTCAGGGAGAGACACCTCATGGAATGGAGGACGGAGAGAACTATCGGCATCTGAAAATTATCGCTCGAAACATTTTACGCCGAGCGCAGGATTCAATAATAATCTCTCAACGCCAAAAGAAACCGGAGGAGGTATTTCCGGAGGTTTTACACTTCATGAAGTAGGGGAGGTAGCTATTGGGCTGTTGATAGAGCATGAGCGTTTTGGTCTCGGCACAATAATACAGGTAGATAAGGAAGATTCTCGCCCACGTATTACTGTAAAATTTTCCAATCTTGAAATTAAAACATTACTTTTGCAATATGCAAAGTTTAGAATAAAGTAAAGTATAGACTATACGTTAGCTAAGTTTTTATAAATAGATATTGTCATGAAATACGATATATCAACACTCCCAACTCCATTCTACATTGTGTATGAAGATAAGCTCCGAAAAAATTTGGATTTAATTGACCATGTACGCCGCGAAGCGGGGGTAGAGATAATTATGGCATTTAAGGCAAATGCATTGTGGCGCACTTTCGGCATATTTCGAGAGTATGGCTTTAAAAGCACCGCCAGTTCAATAAATGAGATGCGACTTGGCAATGATGAGTTAGGACATCGAGTTCATGCATATTGTCCGGCGTATACCCCGGCAACAATCAACGAATATATCTCCGGCAGCTCGCATATTACATTTAATTCGGTAGACCAATATCTACGATTTAAAGATGACATTGCCCGTCATAATGCATCAGGAGGAGATTATGTTTCGGCAGGGTTGCGAGTGAATCCGCAATGTTCGGTAATAGAAACTGATATATATAATCCGGCATTACCGGGTTCCCGCTTTGGAGTTACGGCAGAAATGCTATGCGAGAAATTGCCTGCGGGAGTAGAGGGTTTACATTTTCACCAATTGTGTGAGTCAACGTCGAAGGACTTAGCAAAAGTGCTTGATGCATTTGAGCAACAGTTTGGATGGGCAATATCAAAAGTAAAATGGGTGAATATGGGAGGGGGTCACTTAATGACACGGGAAGGTTATGATGTTGAGCATTTAATCGGATTGCTTAAAGAGTTCAAATCACGCCACCCACATTTGCAGGTGATATTAGAACCCGGAAGTGCGTTCACATGGCGAACCGGGGATTTAATCACATCGGTAGTAGATGTAGTAGAAAATCAAGGAGTGCGTACAGCGATAATTGATGCATCGTTTGCTTGTCATATGCCCGACACATTAGAAATGCCCTATCAGCCATTGATTACAGAGAGTGTAGACGTAGACTCGGAAAGAGAGGCTTTGGCATATCGCTTGGGGGGTAATTCATGCTTGAGCGGGGACTTTGTTGGTGATTGGTATTTTGAGAAGCCCCTTAAAGCCGGTGACCGATTAACGCTTGAAGATATGAACCACTACACTACCGTCAAAACCACTATGTTTAACGGGTTGCAGCATCCGGATATAATATTTGCAAAAAGCGACGGCAGTATAGAATATCTTCGACGATTTACTTATGAAGACTATCGCAATAGGATGAGCTAAAAAATATAAACAGGAGTTTAACAAGCCGAATAACATTAAATATGCCAAGATTTTCGATTATAATTCCGGTATACAATCGTCCGAATGAAGTTGACGATTTGCTTGCAAGTCTTGCGAAACAGAGCGTTAAGAACTTTGAGGTCGTGATAACCGAAGATGGGTCAACAATACCATGTCGCGATGTGTGTGAGAAATATTCCGAAAACATTGACATCAAATATTATATTCAAGAAAATACGGGACGTTCACCGGCACGCAATAATTCTATGGATAAAGCGACCGGAGATTATTTTGTATTTTTTGATTCGGATTGTGTGATACCCCCAACATATTTTGAAACACTTGCGAAGTTGCTCGATGACAATTGGTTGGATTGCTTTGGTGGACCGGATGCCGCCCATGATTCATTTACCGATACACAGAAGGCAATAAACTTTGCTATGACATCGTTTTTGACAACCGGAGGAATACGCGGAGGAAAAGCGAGCATGGAAAAGTTTACACCCCGTACGTTCAACATGGGCTTTTCACGCGAGGTCTATGAAAAAGTCGGAGGCTTCAGAGAAATGTTTTCGGAAGATATCGATATGAGTAAACGAATTGAATCCGCAGGATTTAAGGTTGGATTAATACGTCAATGCCCTGTATATCACAAGCGTCGTGTCGATTTTAAGAAGTTTTATCGTCAGGTACACGTATTTGGGAAGTCACGAATAACGTTGAAGTTACTATATCCCGGGTCGTTGAAATTAGTACATGCGTTGCCGGCGTGTTTTGTGGTAGGATTGGTAATTCTTGCCATATTGTCGATCATCATTACACCTTGGTTCATGGCTCCGATAGGAGTATATATAATAATGTTGTTTATATCGGCGATTTTGTCAACTAAAAATTTAAAGGTTGCATTAATGTCGGTACCGGCGGCATTTATACAACTAATCGGTTATGGTACCGGCTTTATCAAAGCATATTTTACCAAAATTATAATGGGTAAAGGGCGAGACATAGAAGAAGAAATTCAGGCACGAAAAGGGAAATAACAGTGGCAAAAATTAATGACTATACAGAAACGACAACGATGTTGGAATGTCGTCGTGTTGCCGACCTTGATGATGCAGACAAGCCTCGTGAAAAGGCCTTAAATCAAGGGGTCTCATCATTGAGTAATGCAGAACTTTTGGCGATAGTCTTTGGCAGCGGATTACCCGGGAGGTCGGTAGTAGATTTGAGTAAAGATATCCTCCTTGATAATGATAATCGTTTGTCGCGATTGGCAAGGATGTCGGTACACGAGGTTATCCGAAAGTATAAAGGTATTGGCACAGCAAAGGCAATCTCGTTGGCAGCTGCATTTGAGTTAGGGACCCGATGTGCCTGTGACATGAAGCAGTTAGACCCGCAAGTAAAGGGAAGTGACACAATATATGAAGCATTGCGCGGAAATATGGAGTTATTGCCATATGAGGAATTTAAGGTGGTTCATCTCAATCGCGCCAATCGCATAATGTATGTAGAAACGGTGTCGAAAGGAGGAACCGCAAGTACGCTTGTTGATATAAAATTGGTAATGAAGAGTGCAATTGATAAATTATCGGCGTCTCTGATATTTGTGCATAATCATCCTTCGGGGAATTTGCAACCCTCATCGGCAGATGACAAATTAACAAAGCAACTCAAATCGGCAGCTGAATTGGTTGACATTCGAGTTCTGGATCATATAATTATCACATCTCAAGGATATTATTCATACAACGATAACGGACGACTATAACATATTAACATTATGAAGAGTATAGCAGAATATTCCGCAATAGTAAATGCCGGGATAAACCGATTTGAATATGACGAGCCAAATTCACTTTACGAACCGATAAGTTACACAATGGAAGGAGGCGGCAAACGACTGCGACCGGTGCTGACACTTGCAGTTGCAGATGCATTAGATGCTGATGTGAAGGAAGCGCTCCGTCCGGCATTGGGAGTTGAATTGTATCATAATTTCACGCTACTTCATGATGATATCATGGATAACTCCCCTACTCGCCGAGGTCGGCAAGCAGTGTGGAAAAAATGGGATACCGCACAAGCGATATTGTCGGGAGATACAATGTTCTCAGTAGCCATAGATTGTATCTTAAATAGTTGCTATGGAGACAGCCAAAAGATTTCGCTAATAGAGTGCTTTAATAAAACGGCATTAGCAGTGGATTGCGGACAGCAATATGACATGGATTTCGAGCGCCGCGAAGAGGTTTCGGTAGATGAATATATCAATATGATATCACTAAAGACCGGGGCATTGCTTGCAGGAGCATGTAGAATGGGTGCAATATGTGGAAATGCGACATCAGATATTTGTGATGCATTTTATCACTATGGAATCAATTTAGGAATTGCATTTCAAATTCAAGATGACATCCTCGATGTGTATGGCAATGAGAAAACTCTTGGCAAACCGATAGGAGGAGATATTCTCAATGATAAGCATACTTGGTTGCATATAACTGCAATGAGCGAAGCACACGATAAAATGAGCGCAGTATATGCTCAAGGACTTGAGGGAGAAGAAAAAATCAATGCAGTACGTGCTATCTACGATGAACTTAGTTTACGAAACAGGAGTGAGCAACAGGTGGAGCATTATATGCAATTAGCTGTAGATGCAATCGATGGGACAAAGTTGCGAGATGAAGTACATAAATTCTTTACAGAATTTGCATATTCATTGATTGGTCGCAAAAAATAAATTACGGACAAAATCAATAGTCACAATGATTGACACTCACACCCACTTATATCTCGAAGATTTTGCTCCGGACTATGTCGCAGCAGTTGAACGAGCTATTACCGCAAATGTTGAGAAGATGATATTTCCGAATGTTGATAGCAACACAGTGGAGCCAATGCGTCGACTCCGGAGTCAACATCCTAAAGAAATTTATATGGCAATCGGGTTGCATCCAACTGAAGTGACCGGAGAAGATATAGATACACAATTGCAATTTGTGACTGATGAGCTTAATCGTCGACCGGAAGATTATAAAGCCATCGGTGAGATTGGTATTGACCTTTACTGGGATAAGAAGTATCGGGAAGAGCAGTTGGCGGTATTAAGACGTCAGATGAAGATTGCATTAGAGAGGGATTTGCCGGTAATACTTCATTGTCGGGAGGGTCTTGATGAGGTACTTGAAGTTATTGACGGATTGGAGAAAGTGCCACAAGGGGTATTCCACAGTTTTGGAGGAACGATTGAAGATGTAGAGCGTATACGTCGACGTGGGGACTTTTATTTTGGCATCAATGGTATTGTGACATTTAAAAATTGCTCGCTACGTGATGTGTTGCCGACTATTGGCTTAGATAGAATCTTACTCGAAACAGATTCTCCATATTTAGCCCCGGTGCCCCACCGAGGGAAGCGCAACGAGAGTGCATTTATAATACACACAGCAAACTATATAGCATCAATAATGGGAGTAACTTTTGAGGAAGTAGACGCAATAACTACTACCTCAGCACTAAATTTGTTTGATATTAATACTACGACCCTATGAATTTGATAAAGTTATTTGATTCGAAAAAGGTAGCCGATCGAAACGGATATTGAAGTGCCACGAGATGCACTAAATGTATCCTTTTTGCTCGAAGAATAAATGTTGCCAAGACCAAAATAATAGCGAGCTTCAAGTGAGAAAGCATGGCGACGTTTTACTCGAAATTCACACCCTATTCCCGCTGTAATCCCATAATCAAATTTGTTTTTTATTTCCATTGCCATTTGTTCGGTCGAACGATTTGCAAGAGGAAAATTCGGGACTTGAGCAGGGTTCGTATAGTCAAAATCCGAAGAAATATTATCGCCAATCATGTATCCGAGAACCGGGCCGAGGTTGACAAAACCTTTGAATTTTTGTGAGCCAAAAAATATGTGAGTTAAAATTGGCAGCTCGATATAAGTCAGTGTACGTGAGTAACTAAAGGGGGCTTCTTCGAAATCTTCTTTCCACCCGCGTTGACTAATATTAAGTTCGGCAATTAGCCCAACATGTCGCTCTTCGGCAAAACGGAAAGAGGCACCTGCCGTAATCCCATTAGTCATTGCTTGTTGAACAGAGGGGGAGAAAGACATTTCCGACATAGTAAATCCGGCGTGTCCACCAATCCAAACGTGAGGTACATAGTGAGTTTGAGCTTTAGCACCAATAAATGCGATAGTAGCTAACAGAATAAAAAAGAGACGTTTCATTGTCGTGGATTAAAAGTTGTAGTGTTCAATTGCTCCATCTTCACGGAACTTAATAATCTCCACAGCTGTATTAACGAGACCTTTAGATTCGGAATCAGAGAAAATATAGTCGGACTGCAACCCATCGAATGATTTTAATTCGGCGTGGAAGTTACCGTTGTTTTTACGCATCGACTTAATGATGAATGTAGCGACATCGTAACCCATGATTGCTTGAGAAGGAACAGCAGAGTTCATTTCACGACCGAATGCCATTTTATAAGCATCAACGACCCTACGAGCGGGACCGCAATTTTCGTCAAAGTAGAATCGCGAATAGATTGTTGCATTTAGTTTGCAAAGGCTTTCTTTACGCTCCCCACGGAAAGTGAGCCATTCGGGGAATCCAAATAGAACTAAACCATTGGGCGAAGAAAGAGTTGCTTTGAATTGCTTGGCCTGAGGAACAATTTTATTGAATTCGGAAGATGAACTTGAAAGTGGAATGATAACATATGAACTGTCGGTGCTAAACGAAGCAAAATCTTCCTCGGATAGAGTATGTTCGTATATTATTTCTTTATATTCAACCGCATTTTCCGAAAGTTTAGTTTTCAACATAGAGGTAAATTCCTCTTTATCGGCAGTTGCACCGATGTGTTTAATGAAGATCGGAGTTCTACCTTTCATCTCTGTCATAAAAGCATCGATAGCACGTAGATAGAGCTTGTCATGAGGAATATTTGCCTGCATAACGTTAGGCATTGACAGATGAGCTTTATTGCGAACCGAGAAGGTGTTGAATACGTATTGACGAGTACTATCAATATGCGAGATAATATATTCAAGTTCAGCAGAAGAAGCCGGAGTTACGAACATATCAACGTCATTCATCTCATTGCGTTCCATCAATTGTTTTACGGTCTCAATGTCGCCTCGAGTATCAAATGCTTTAATATTAACATCGCGTCCGGAATTGCTTAGATTTTGTGCTGCAAGAAGGAATCCACGATAGAATTCGGTAAAATTCTCACTCTCTCTGTCCTGTTTTTCGGCATCAAGCTTGAACGGAAGCATGACCGCAATTGTAAATGGGGTATTGTTATCGTTATACGTTGAAACGGGTGCCGACTGCGGTTGCTCTTCAACGATTTCATTGTCGGGTTGAGAGTTATCCGCAATAATGTTGTTGCTAACATTTTCGACTTCGGGGGCTGATTCAATATTTGAGTCATTTATAGGTTGAAGATTAACATCAACCTCCGTCACCTCATCGTCATTAAAAATTGAATAAACACCTGCGGGGATTGTGATTACGGTACCAGTTTCATAATTGTTGGAGTCAAGTGAGGGATTCGCAGCCAATAGCTGTTCAACTGTAATTCCATTATTTTTAGCAATGCGATACAGAGTTTCACCTTGAGCGATAATATGTGAACGCGCATCTTTGGTTCCCATTACAGGCTGAGATTGGTTATTATCCGCGGAACTAATAGAGAGAATGTCGCCAACTTTAATTCCATCACGCGCTGATGGGTTCAAAGCAATGATACGATCAACGCTAACGCCATATTTTTTAGCGATGCCATAAAGGGTTTCTCCTTTTTTTACCGTGTGTGAAGCAGAATTAATATTATTTGATGAGGTATAAGCCTCGACAGGGAAATAAAGTCGAGTATAAGCTTTTAGACCCTCTTCAACAGCGGGATTATAATGAACTATTTCTTCACGAGAAACACCTAATTTCTTAGATATAGAGAATATTGTTTCTTTAGGTTGGACATCGTAGTAAAAATAATCTTTTCCATTAACAAGAGTTGTTGGAAGTTCAAGAGCATTGGCATAAAAAGCAGCTGTAAGAGAGATAGATACAGCAATTAAAGATTTCTTTATGAAATGTATCATTGATATAAATATTAATTGAAATTATTTGATAAAGGTATATCAAATCCAAGCATTTATCGAATAATTTTTCTGTAATATATAAATTGACGCAAAGTTAATGATTTTTTATTAACTTTGCCGATATGAAGAAGCAAAAACGAAATAATATCAGATTTAAGACCCCGAAAAGATATCGGTTGTCGCTATTTAACGAAAATAGCTTGAATCGAATCTGGACAATAAAAATGGGTCGCAAAAGTTTACTACTTCTACTTGTAGTGACCGCATTAGCACTGTTCAGCGCCGGAATAATGCTTATTTCGTTGACTCCGTTGCGAACCTTTTTACCGGGCTATTTATCGGGTAGCGAGCGTAGAGAGTTGCTTCAAGTAGATGCACGAGTTGATTCTCTTTCGTATAAATTGGCAATTTCCAATAATTATTTAAACAATGTCAGAGATATAATAACCGGAGAACTGCCTGTCGACAGTCTATTGGTATCACCCAAAACCGAGATATTATCAGATTCAGCGAGTGTAGCTCGAGATACAATAGAATTGAAGGAAAAGAGTCAAGCAGAGATTGACTTTGTCAAAAAATATAGTGAACGAGAAAATTTCGTGCTTGAGGATAGGCATAAATTGCTTGCCGAAGCTCCATTATTTGTCCCCCCGATAAAAAATGCGATGATAGAACCGGGGAAAACAGCAACTACGGTTAATATTGAACCGAAAGAAAATGTCACCGGTGTTTATGCTATAAATCGCGGATTTGTAGTTGACCAATATATAAGTGAAGATGGACGATTTGTCGTCATAATCCAGCATCTTGACGGATATCTATCGAGATATGGAGGTCTAAGCAGATTATATACACGGATTGGCGCGTCGGTAGATGCCGATTCACGAATCGGTCAATACACAAAGGATAGTAAGTCACCTTTCCAATTTGAATTGCGACGCGATGGACAGGAGTTGCCACCGCTCGATTATATACCATTCTGATTATTGCAGGTAGATATTTTTTTCATGATTTCGTAGATTCCAGTAGCAAGTGCAAAACTACAACAACTGCTTATAAAAATCAA
>CAYWXG010000061.1:0-10803 GCA_964462445.1 uncultured Barnesiella sp.
GGGAAAAGGGTGATGGTTTCGAATTTTAGGAAACGACCGAATTCAGTTGAGAAAGCGGGCACGGTGAGTACAAGGTTTTCGCAACGAATGCCGTGAATGCCTTCGCGGTATACGCCGGGTTCGTTTGATGTAATCATGCCGGGTGTCAGAGGGGTTGGATTTTCGTTGAGTCGTATGCTCTGAGGTCCTTCATGTACGTTGAGGAAGTGCCCAACGCCATGTCCAGTGCCATGTAAGTAGCTTAGCCCGTGTTGCCATAGGAATTGGCGAGCGAGGGCGTCGAGTTGAGCTCCGCGTGTACCTTCCGGGAAAATGGCAGTGCCTAATGCAATATGTCCTTTCATGACGAGAGTAAAGTCGCTCTTCTCTTGTGGAGTAGGAGTGCCGAGGGCAATTGTTCGAGTGATATCGGTGGTGCCGTCAAGATATTGGGCGCCGGAATCAATCAATAGCAATCCGGATGGTTGCAGTGTGGCTTTGCTTTCTTCGTTGGCACTATAGTGAACAATAGCTCCATTGGCGGCATAACCCGCAATGGTATCGAAACTTAAGTCGAAAAAGAGGGGTTGCGCTTGGCGGTGCTTTTTGAGAATGTCGGCAATTGTGATTTCGGTTGTCGGGACTCCATCGGCGATTCGTTTTTCGATTTCAATTAGAGCTTTGACCAAAGCCGCGCCGTCGCGTTCCATTGCCGAGCGAGTGCCTTCGATTTGGATATTATTTTTGCACCCTTTGAGCATTGGTATGGGAGATGTGCCAAAATGCAGGTTGGCTCCTAATGATGAACAGATACGCTGTGCTGTGCGATTTTCGTCGACAAGAACTTTTTGAGCCGGGAGCGCTCTTAAGAAGTTGAGAATTGAAGAGTAGGGGGCAGTAGTGACTCCTGTTTCTTGTAAATAGGCTATGATTTCATCATTGATTTTTGCCGGGTCGATAAATAGGGTAGACCCTTTTGGCGATATAAATAGGAATGATGTGGCAACCGGGTTGCAAGGGACGTCGGTGCCTCGTATATTAAGGGTCCATGCTATTTCATCGAGGGCTGAAATGAGCATTGAATCGACATTTTTAGCTTTAAGTTGGGCTATTATTGCTTTTATTTTGTCGGAAGCAGATAGCCCGGCATATTTTATGTCGTGAATAAATATTTTGTCCTGAGGTAATGGCGGGCGCTCAGTCCAAATGGTGTCGATCGGGTCAAAGTTAGTGACCAATTCAACATTGTAGAAGGCAAGACTTTGACTCAGTTTCTGATATGATGCATGTGAGAAAAGCATGCCGTCGATTCCTACGTATTGACTGTCGGGGACGTTGGTGCCAAGCCAATTAGCGATAGATGGAGTTTCGGCAAGACCATCTTTCATAAGAATAATTTCAGAGCCGTCGAGTTGTTGTGCGGCTTGAATGAAATATCGAGAATCGGTCCAAAGTAGAGCCTTGTCGAGAGTAACAACGAGGTCTCCGGCAGAGCCGGTGAATCCTGAGAGAAAACGTCGGGCTTGCCAATGTGCAGCAAGATATTCGCTTTGATGGGGGTCGAGCTGTGGAATTATAGTGGCATAGATGCCGTTGGCTTTCATTTGGTTGCGTAGAGCTTGCAAGCGCGATGTAATTGTAGTGTTCATGGTGCTTGTTGTATTGTGGCTAATTAATTATGTTGCTTTTAGTTATTAACAAATGGTTATCTATATGGATTTTTAGTGCCGGGATAATGTTTGCAAGTAGGGCATTTGGAGTGCCAATGCTCATCGTAATGGCCGCAATGCGAGCATCTTGACCCGGCCGAGTGGTAAAGACCAATGAGTTCACGATTGGGTTCGGCGTATTCGGGGCTTGTCCCACCATGGTAGAGTCGTGTCCCGCCACAATCGGGGCATATCTGTTTGTTGTTATTGTTGTCCCTTCTTCCATCGTTGTCATTGTTATTGTACCCGTTGTATTCAGCTTTGTCTTTGCTTGTGACATTCCCAGAGGCATCAAGGTAGGTTGTTGCCGCAATGACATAGCCCGGGTAGCCGGAGTTTTCACACGCTTTACACTTGCCGGTCCCGCCACATATAGCGCAAGCTCCGGTTGTTTGACAGTTATAACATGGGATAATAGTGCCATATCCGGCGGAAACTATATATCCTTTGCCTTCACAGAATGGGCATTGGGTTGTTTGGCCGAAGCACATTTTGCACTGCGTGCTTCCACTACAGTTGGGGCATAGACGATAGCGTATACGTTGTTGAGAGCCGTTGGGGTATTCATTCACGATAACGAATCCGCCATATCCGAGTTCTTCACGCCATGTTTTGATGCCGGAGTTATGGTTATGATTGTGGTTATGATTGTGATTTTTTGGGGCAACTCTATCGTTGCTCTTTGAAGCACCGGTGCCGGTAAACTCGATGTAGTCGCTTTGAGCTAAATTGGTGCCTTTAGGGTCGTGGATGGTAACAACTATATTATATTTGTTTCTTCCGCTTAATAAGTTTAAGTCGTCAAGATCAATAGTATAGTAAAAATCTGAGTAATGATGTGATTTTTGTTTGGGAGTGAAGGACTTTTTAAAAAATGCCGTACCGCGACTTGTGCGTTCCTCACTTTTGATGTTGTGCCATTCTTTATCGGGACCTTGAACCCAAATAGCTATATATCCGCGCGTGTTAATCATGTTGTTAACAGTGAAGTCGCAGTGTACTCTCATTGCCGGGCGGTTGCCGATTGTCAAATTGTGCTCGATCCAGACTTTATTTGCCTTAGCCGATGGGGCTTGTGCATTAGTTGAAACAATGCACAACATTGCTAAGCAAAATGTAAGAATAAAGTGTTTCATTATAAGTTGTATAATGGAAGTATCATTGAAATTATGCAAATATAGCAAAAAAATGAGCGAGAAATGGGATTTTCTTGCCAATATTTTTTGTTAAAGTTGAAAATGTGAGTTGGACACTTCTCAATTGTAAAAATATAGGTAAAATTAGATGGTTATTTTGGAATTGGGCTTGAAATTGAATTATAATCAAATGTATCCCAAAATACTGAGAATGAAAGGGGCGAGCAAGGCAGTAAAAAGCCCGTTGAGAGTCAGTCCGAGCGATGAGTAGGCTCCATAACGTTGGCTGCGTTCCATTGCGGCCGAAGTCCCGACGGCGTGAGCAGCCGTGCCAATCGATAGTCCGGTAGCTATTTGACTGCGAAGCCGGCTTATACGAGCCATGCTAAATCCCGCCATGGCTCCAAATATCCCAGTGCAGACTACTACGGCGGCGGTGAGTGAAGGTATGCCCCCGGTGGCGGTTGAAATCTCCATGGCAATCGGGGTTGTTACAGCTTTTGGTGCAATGGACAATATTACTTCTCGCGAGGCTCCAAGAAATTCGGCTATAAGCACGACGGAAATAACGCCAATTACACATCCGGCAATTTCGGCAATCAGAAGAGGCAACATTTGTTTTTTTATTGATTCAAGTTGGCGGTATAGGGGGACGCCAAGAGCCACAACCGCAGGCTTGAGCCAAAAATCAATATATTTACCTCCTTCATTATAAGTATCGTAGTCAATGCCTAATCCCATAAGCAGGCATATTAGAACGATTATCGATAGTAATATGGGGTTTAGCAATTTTATCCCTGTGCGTTTTTGCAAAATTTGTGCTGCAACAAAAATGCAAAATGTCAGAGCTATCAGGAAATATTTATTGGTCAGCAGTTCCATCGAGGTGATTATTTATAGGATGAGATTGGTGGCGTGAAGTGAAATTGCGCACGTATTGATGCACCCGACCGGTTGTGGCTATAATAATAAATGTGCTAACAATAGTAGCAATAGCAATAGGGAGTAATTCTCCTTTTATAAGATCGAGGCAGCACATTAGTCCAACGCCTGCGGGCACGAAGAAAAATCCAAGATTGCGAACTAAAAAGTCGGCAACGCGCTCAATGTGTTTTAAGCTGATGATACGAAATTTGAGGGCGGTTGTCAGAAGAAGCATGCCAATGATGCTTGATGGAATTGGAATATTGGTGAGCGCTACGATGAGTTCGCCGCCAGCGAGAAAAGCAAATAATAAACCAAATTGTAAAATCATGTTATCTCGTAAATGAAATTTAAGGCAATCATAAGTCGCCTATTGAGTTGTAATAAAAATGAGTATGTCTGAGATACTGTCGCTAACAATTAGATTACTTTTTGGGTTGGTTTTAGAGAGAGAAGTTCTGCGGGTACGCAACCTTGTAGTTCATTTATAATTACGTTGAGAAGAGTGTGACGTACGTAGTTCTTAGCAGTAAGCATCACGATTTGTCGAGAAGGAGTTGGAATTGCAAATGGTCGCACTAATTCTTGTTGTGATTCGTTGAGTTGTGAAAGTGCTAGTTCGGGAATGACAGTTGTACCTCTTCCGCATTCTACCATACGCATAAATGTTTCGATACTTCCTAATTGATAGGCTTGTTGTGATGCCAGTGCGGATTTGAAATGGCAGAATTTGACAAATTGGTCGCGAAAACAATGTCCTTGGTCGAGCATCCATAATAGTTCGTTGGCAAGGTCGGCTACCCGAATGATTTTGTTCCCAAAAAGTCGGCTATTGCGCGAGATGTAGGCGAAATATTTTTCGTAGAAAATGTGGTGTATATTGAAATCTTCGAGTCCGGGGAGCGAGGCTAAGATGCCTGCGTCGATATCTCCTTTTGTGAGCGCGACTTTCATATCGGCAGTTTTCATTTCGATGACGCGAAAATCAAGTTGTGGATATTTTTTGCTAAGTTGAGGGATAAAGCGAGGTAGCAAGTAGGGGGCAATAGTTGGTAGAATACCGAGAGTGAAAGAGCCGCTGAGAGAGTGCTTCTCTTCTTCCACCATATTTTTTATGCGGTTGATTTGAACAATTGCTTCGCGGGCTTGTTCTATTATGTGAACACCAATTGGAGTTGGGACAACAGGCTGTTGAGAACGATCAAAAATTCGAGTATCAAGTTCTTCCTCCAACTTTTGTATCATTGCACTTAAAGTGGGTTGAGTGACACGGCAATATTCCGCAGCTTTGGTGAAATGGCGCAGTCGATCGACGGCGATGATGTACTCTAATTGTTGTAAAGTCATTGTGTATCAATAATTATGATGGGGTAAATAGAATTTGTCTATGCAAAGATAGGAATTATCTGTTTGACAAACGATTATTTGAGCATTAACTTTGTAAAAAAACAGAAAAAGAATAATTAACTCTCTAAATTATATTTATTATGAAAACGATGGATTTTTTAAGCTTAAATGAAAATAAAGTGGCTAATGTAGTTGCCGGGTTGAATCAATTGTTGGCCGACTTTCAAGTATATTATACTAATCTTCGTGGCATGCATTGGAATATCAAAGGGCATGGATTCTTCGTGTTGCATGAAAAATTTGAGCATATGTATGATGATGCGGCGACAAAGATAGATGAGATTGCGGAACGCATCTTGACTCTTGGCGGAGTGCCTGAGAGTCGTTTTAGCAAATATTTGGAAGTGGCTAAAGTTAAAGAAGAAGCTGATGTTACTTGCGGGCATGCGGCAATCGAAAATATTCTTGCTACATATAAATATATGATTGCGGCAGAACGTAGCTTGATAGCATTGGCTGCAGATGCCGGTGATGATGTTACTGTAGACTTGCTGACAGGCTATCTCAAAGAGCAAGAAAAAATGGTTTGGATGTTGGTTGCATTCAGTACAAGAACTTGTCAATAAATTTTGATAGGGTAGGATTGATGTTCGAGAAACTTAAGTCTTGATTGGTGTGTTTTCGACGATTATTACGCAAATAGATTAAAGGAATCTCTGAATTCAATAAGGATTATTAATAGGTTAACAAATATAATTTAATTCGACAAACAAGTGGGGCTGCAGGAATGCGGTCCCGCATTTTTCTACGTTAGGGAATAAAATAAGGGAGTAATGGAAAATGGAGGATAAGCAGGGATCGGACAATTTTTTTGAAGTGTTTGGTGCCGATTTTAGGGGTGAAAAACAAAAAATGCCCAATAATTGAGAAAAAAATCGCAAAAATCGTAAAAAATATTTGGAAAAAGTTTTGCGGTTTAAAAACTTTGCGTAACTTTGCAACCGCATTTGGGTCACAAACGAAGACCGAAGTGTAAGAGAAAATTGAAACATGCCTCTTTAGCTCAGTTGGCCAGAGCACGTGATTTGTAATCTCGGGGTCGTTGGTTCGAATCCGACAAGAGGCTCTAAAAAATACAAACAATTTGCCGAAAATCATTACATCGGTAAATCGGAAACGGAAACGCTCCGATTGCCTTGTGAAGGCAAGCGAAGATGTAAAAGTATAAAGCGACAAATTTGTAAGGAATGACAGTGTGGCATTAAAGTTGAAAGGCCGAGATGGTGCACGGTAATTCTACGACAAAGAAAATGTGATAAAAGCATTGAGTCGATAAGGGCAGATGTTTGTGTACGGGCGAATACCAGAGTGGCCAAATGGGGCAGACTGTAAATCTGCTGGTTTATACCTTCGGTGGTTCGAATCCATCTTCGCCCACTACTTAAGTTGCGGAAGTAGCTCAGTTGATAGAGCATCAGCCTTCCAAGCTGAGGGTCGCGAGTTTGAGCCTCGTCTTCCGCTCCAAAAAAACGACATACATTGTTTTGCCAATGTAGCTCAGGGGTAGAGCACTTCCTTGGTAAGGAAGAGGTCGCGGGTTCAAATCCCGCCATCGGCTCGAAAATTCCAAAGCCCCGATAGCGCCTTGCGATATCGCGGTAACTTGTTGAAAGTTAATCATTTAATCAAATAAATAGCAAAAGTTATGGCTAAAGAGAAATTCGAAAGAACCAAACCGCACGTTAACATTGGTACTATTGGCCACGTAGACCACGGTAAAACTACTTTGACTGCGGCTATCACTACAGTTCTTGCTAAGGCTGGTTTGTCAGAACTTAAGTCATTCGACCAAATTGACAACGCACCCGAAGAAAAAGAACGTGGTATTACAATCAACACTTCACACGTTGAATATGAAACTGAAAACCGTCACTATGCTCACGTAGACTGCCCCGGACACGCTGACTACGTTAAGAACATGGTAACAGGTGCTGCTCAGATGGACGGTGCAATTATCGTAGTTGCTGCAACTGATGGTCCTATGCCCCAAACACGTGAGCACATCCTTCTCGCTCGTCAGGTGAACGTACCCCGTATCGTAGTTTTCTTGAACAAATGCGACATGGTAGACGACGAAGAAATGCTTGAACTCGTTGAAATGGAGATGCGTGAACTTCTCTCAGCTTACGAATATGATGGTGACAATACACCTATCATCCGTGGTTCTGCACTTGGTGCTCTCAACGGTGAACCCGAATGGGAAGCTAAAGTTATGGAACTTATGGCACAAGTTGACGAATGGATTCCATTACCTCCTCGCGATATCGACAAACCCTTCCTTATGCCTGTTGAAGACGTATTCTCAATCACTGGTCGTGGTACAGTTGCAACCGGTCGTATTGAAACAGGTATCGTAAAAGTAGGTGACGAAGTTCAAATCATGGGTCTCGGTGCAGACATGAAGTCAACCGTAACCGGAGTTGAAATGTTCCGTAAACTTCTCGATCAAGGTGAAGCTGGTGACAACGTAGGTCTTCTTCTCCGTGGTATCGATAAGAAAGAAATCAAACGTGGTATGGTAATTTGCCACCCCGGAGTTGTTAAACCCCACAGCAAATTCAAAGCTTCAGTTTATATCTTGAAGAAAGAAGAAGGTGGTCGTCACACTCCGTTCCACAACCACTATCGTCCTCAGTTCTACATCCGTACGCTCGACGTAACCGGTGAAATTTCACTTCCCGAAGGTGTAGAAATGGTAATGCCCGGTGACCACGTAGAAATCATCGTTGAGCTTATCAACCCGGTAGCTTGCAACCAAGGTCTTCGTTTCGCAATCCGCGAAGGTGGTCGTACAGTAGGTTCTGGTCAGATTACTGAAATTGTTGAGTAATAAAATTAGTCAATTAAATAAGGTGACCTAAAATAAAAAAGTCAGGTTCCTGACGAACGATAGATTTGCAGGACCTGACTTTTATATACGGGAATAGCTCAGTCGGTAGAGCACTGGTCTCCAAAACCAGGTGTCGGGAGTTCGAGCCTCTCTTCCCGTGCAAAATTTAATAAAATGAAAAAATTAAAACTACTTACGAATATAGAGGAGTCATATGCTGAACTTAGGTATAAGACTTCTTGGCCTACCAAAAAGCAGTTGATAAAGAGTGCCTGCATAGTCATGCTTGCTTCCGTGATTATCGCTTTGATAATCTTTTTAATTGACTTAGTATGGCAACAAATTGTGGGATTTGTATATCCCGGTTAATCTCTAAGTGGATTTATTAATGGCTGAATCAAAGAAGGCATGGTACGTGTTACGTGCCATTTCAGGAAAAGAGGCAAAGGTGAAGGAGTTGCTCGAAGCACAAATGCGCAACACCGACCTTGGCAACTATCTGTTTCAAGTGTTGATACCCACAGAAAAGGTTCTCACTGTTCGTAACGGGAAAAAGGTTGTTAAAGAAAGAAACCTTTATTCCGGTTATGTTTTTGTTGAGGCCGACCTTCAGGGGGAGGTTATGCATACGTTGCGTAATGCCACTAATGTAATCGACTTTCTTAGGGGTAGAGGTAAGGATGCTAAGCCCGAAGCGCTTCGCGAAAGTGAAGTTATGCGAATGCTTGGTCATGCCGATGATCTCAATGAGATTCCGGAAGAGAATGTGGTAGAATACATGGTCGGAGAGAGCGTAAAAGTGAACTACGGACCATTTACCGGATTCATAGGGGAAGTAATTGAGGTTTATCCCGAGAAGAAGAAATTGAAGGTAGAGGTTAAGATTTTTGGAAGAAAGACTCCGTTGGAGTTGGAAAATTCGCAGGTAGAGCGTGAGTTGCGCGAGTCGTAATGTGGTTACGGACATTAAGGCTAACACAATTTATGCAAGAATAAACTAAATTAAAAAGTAATTAGAAATGGCTAAAGAAATTGCTGGACAGATCAAATTGCAGATTAAAGGTGGAGCAGCAAATCCATCGCCGCCCGTAGGTCCCGCTTTGGGTTCTAAGGGTATCAATATCATGGAGTTTTGCAAGCAATTCAATGCCCGCACCCAGGACAAGGCAGGAAAAGTACTTCCGGTAGTAATTACATATTACTCGGATAAGAGCTTTGACTTCGTTGTTAAGACTCCCCCGGTAGCAATTCAGTTGCTTGAGGCGTCAAAGAAGAAAAGCGGTTCGGCACAACCTAACCGTTCGAAGATCGCAGAGATCACATGGGAGCAGGTAAAAGCAATTGCTGAAGATAAAATGCCTGATTTGAATTGCTTCACGGTAGAATCTGCGATGAAGATGGTTGCCGGAACGGCCAGAAGCATGGGTATCACCGTAAAAGGGGCGTTCCCTGAAAATAACTAATAAACTTCAATTGACATGGGTAAACTTACAAAGAATCAGAAGTTGGCTTTAGAGAAGATTGAAGCTGGGAAGGCGTACACACTTGCGGAAGCGGCTGAAAAGGTAAAGGAAATCACCTATACCAAATTTGATGCCTCACTTGATATTGACGTGCGTCTTGGCGTAGATCCCCGAAAGGCCAATCAAATGGTACGTGGCGTAGTAACACTTCCCCACGGTACCGGCAAACAAGTAAAAGTGCTTGTGCTTTGCAATCCCGATGCAGAAGCAGCAGCTACCGCAGCGGGTGCCGACTATGTAGGTCTTGAAGAATATATCGAAAAGATAAAGGGCGGTTGGCTTGATGTAGATGTAATCATCGCACAGCCTGCTGTAATGGGTAAAATTGGTGTAGTGGCTCGCGTATTGGGTCCTCGCGGATTGATGCCTAACCCTAAGAGCGGCACTGTGACAGTAGATGTTGCAAAGGCAGTAGAAGAGGTTAAGAAAGGTAAAATCGACTTCAAAGTTGACAAAAACGGTATCGTTCACTCTTCAATTGGTAAAGTGTCATTTACCGCAGAGCAGATGAAAGACAATGCTCGCGAGTTCATCAACACACTTATCAAGTTAAAACCTGCAGCAGCTAAGGGAACATATATCAAGAGCGTTTATCTTTCGAGCACAATGAGTCCCGGTGTAAAGGTTGACACCAAGAGTATTGACGTTTAATCATTTAACGAGACTAAGAAATGAAAAAGGAAGATAAAGCAAATATAATTGAACAAATCAAAGAAACTCTCAGTAGCTATAGCTGCTTCTACCTTGCAGAAACTGCAGGTCTTAATGCAGAAGCTACAAGCGAATTGCGTAAAGCATGTTTCAAAGATGACATCAAATTGGTTGTTGTCAAGAACACGCTACTACACAAAGCATTGGAGAGCATTGATTTTGATTTCAGCGAAATGTATTCTGTACTTCATGGTTCAACTTCGTTGCTTTGCTCAAATGTAGGCAATGCTCCTGCGAAGTTGCTCAAGAAGATGCAGAAAAAGGACCAACCCCTTCCCCGCCTCAAAGCGGCATTTGTAGAGGAAACTATCTATGTGGGTGAAGACCAACTTGAGACATTGTCGAAAATCAAGAGCAAAAACGAACTTATCGCCGATGTTATCGCATTGTTGCAATCTCCCGCCAAGAATGTTGTATCAGCCCTTCAATCAGGTGGCAACAAACTTCATGGTATCCTTGAGACATTATCAAATAAAGAATAATAAAAAAGTAAATAAACAAATTAAATCATACAAAAATGGCAGATTTGAAAGCTTTTGCAGAACAATTAGTTAACCTTTCAGTAAAGGAAGTAAACGAACTTG
>CAYWXG010000062.1:0-10658 GCA_964462445.1 uncultured Barnesiella sp.
TTTTTGCACAAAGCTAAGAGACTGCCCAACTTTTATTGTTAGACAGCCTCTTTTTATTTGGAGCAATTGATTGATAGTGTACCCAATTCGCCATCTTAATGGCGGATTATATATTCCCTTTTAAATATTTCAATATCTCCTCAAGCTTAGGAGCATCTTCTTTTTTTAAAATAAATTCGTCAAAATCTCCATATTTTGATTTATGCCCAAAAATATATTTTATTCCGTTTTTTATCCGTTTCCATATATTAGTCTCTGGATATAAATGAACCGAACAATATACATCGCCATTAGGCTCATCATCAAAATATGCGAATATTAGTTGATGCTCGACATTATCACATTTACATATAAACAATTGGTGTTGAAACATTGTAAATAGTTATTTAATATTGTGTTATTATTGTATATCTTCTTCTTAATATTGGAATCTAATAGATGTTTCTATAGTGATATTACGACCCATGGGTTTGACTTTTTTCTTATTTATACTCTCGTATAAATAAGCGAATATAATAAGATAAGCCTATGCAAAAGGCAATGACAGCACTACATGCAACTGCCCTAAAAAGCCCATTAGGAGGGAGTACAAATACAAATATTCCAATAGCTATCCCCCAAATGAGTACCTGCTTAAGATGCGAAAGCAAGAAAACTATTATAAGTATTAAAAATAGGATTAAACATCCGGTAGAAAAGCATCCATAATTCTTTTACTTTTTATAAATATACTGGCAAGCGAGCGAAAACAAAATCCCCTTCAACTATGTATCGGTCAAAAGCCCATACTCCCAAGTTTAGGTCTACAACGGTAGCTGACCCTTGCCAAAATTTCTTCTTGCCGTAATATGCTAAATCGACACTGTCAGGAGATATTTGGGGTACTACATTATGCCGATAGCCTAATTGGGCAAATGATATTTGAACAGATAATGCGACAAATACGACTGAAAATAATAATCTCATTCGTATAAATTATTATTTAGATAAATGAATAGTTATAAATATGGATTGTATGTCGTTTCATAAGCTATGGTCGACGATGGACCATGCCCCGGATATACTACCGTCAATGGCGGCAATGTCAGCAATTTGTTGGTGATGCTTGATATCAGTTGCGCATAGTTCCCTCCCGGCAAATCCGTACGCCCGATTGAGCCTCTAAACAACGCATCCCCTGTAATGACAAACCCCGATTCGCTGCAATATAGAGCTATACTGCCGGGAGAATGCCCCGGTACTGCAAATATTTCAATCTCCTCTTTGCCGAGTCTCAATCGGTCGCCATCTTTCAATGGTGTGCTGATAGTCAATGATTCTGATATGTCGGTTCGAAGATGAAACATTCGTGCCTGCTCGGCTATGCGCGTTGACAGAATGGCATCGTCGGTCGAGGCAGCTATTCCCACACCATATTTCTGCATCACATATTCATCTCCAAATAGATGGTCAATATGCATATGCGTGTTAATCAGATACTTCACTGTGAGCGAATTCCCTATGATAAAATCATCTATTGCTTTACACTCATCGGCATTTACCATGCCCGGATCTACTATAGCCGCTTCTCGACTTGATTCATCGTATATGACGTAGGTATTGACCCCGAAAAGATTGTATTCAAATTTATGTATTTGCATAATTTAGTAGCTACGTATTGGTTAATATGGTACGTAAATCAAACTTTTTGTTTCAAAAAACGGCTCATTGAAAAAGTCGGTCAACTTAACATCCATGACCGAAAATCGTGTCGCTTCAATTTCCTCTTCGAGGTCTCCTCCTTTCAAGCATACAAGTCCATTAGGGTACTTGTTTACGCTCTTTTTTGAAACATTACCCGTTGTGATTTTAACCAAATCGGGCAATGGCATCACTGCGCGACTCACAACATAGTCATACTTATTGTGACATTCTCCCATATCGCCATGTTGAAAAGTGACATTCGTCAACCCGATTGATTCAGCTATCGACTGTGCAACCTTTATCTTTTTCCCAATTCGGTCGATAAGATGAAATTGGCAATTAGGGTAGAAGATAGCCAACGGAATTCCCGGGAATCCTCCTCCTGTGCCGAGGTCAACAAGTGTTGTCCCATCTTGTAATTCATCAAGAAACTTTGCTATTGCCAATGAATGAAGTATATGGTTAGGGTAGAGGTTGGCTATATCTTTGCGTGATATGACATTGATTTTTTCATTCCACTCCGGATAGAGCGTTCCCAACATTTCATATTGTTGCTTCTGGCGCTCCGTTAATTGTGGAAAATATTTGGTTAGTAGTCCTACATTCATTTCCTAAATTTTTATTTACTCACAAATTTACTAATTTTGTAAGTAAAATGAAATTTACTGATAATTTTGTTGTTATAAAGAGAAAAACTCTATGATACAACTTGGAAAATATAATAGCTTGAAAGTCGTAAAATTTGTCGACTTCGGGTTATATCTCGACGGTGGCGAGTTCGGTGAAATTTTGCTCCCGGCAAAGTATATATCTCAAATGCCACAAATTGGAGATGAGATGGAGGTATTCATCTACAACGACTCGGAGGATCGACTCATAGCTACGACAGAAACCCCTTATGCCACAGTTGGACAGTTTGCCTTCTTGAGAGTCTCGGAAGTCAACAACATTGGCGCATTCTTGCAATGGGGACTGGCGAAAGAACTCCTCGTGCCATTCCGCGAACAAAAAGCGAGAATGAGACAGGGGGGCACTTATCTTGTCTACATTTATGTTGACGACGCTTCAAAACGTATAGTAGCTTCTGCCAAAATCGAAAAATTTATCGGCAACACTATTCCCGAATATGTCCCGGGGGCAAAAGTCAGAGTACTTGTCTACGGACAATCAGAACTCGGCTATCGTTGCATTGTCGACAATCTGCATAGCGGACTTATATATAGCAACGAAGTGTTTCGAGCAATCTCTCCCGGCGAAGAAATCGATGCCTACGTAAAACGCATTCGTGAAGATGGCAAAATTGATTTGACAATTTCTCCGGTTGTGACAGTGAGAGTAGAACGTTTGGCGGCATATATTCTTAACAGAATTCGAGCAAATGCCGGTCGACTAAACATCAGCGACCACTCTCCGGCCGAACTAATTCAAGATATGTTTAAATGCAGTAAAAAAGACTTTAAAAAAGCCATTGGTCAGCTTTACAAACAGCGTGCAATTACAATTGCCCCCGACCATATTGCACTTGCGAATAATGAATAATCTTATCAAAATTTATTAATACAATGAGATTCGCTAAATTACTATTTCTCCCCCTCATTGCAGTGTTGGTGGCTTGCAACGGCAACAATGCTAAAAAATCAACCGGGCAATCTGCCCCCGATCTTGAGGAAGCAATTGAACCAACTGCCTACGTAGTTGAAAAAGTGTCCTATTCCGATACTATCGCCGTAGGTGTCGCTTCTGCTACAGCCCGATGCAATATCGCGTATCTGAAAGCCGACAATCCCGATGCTCCATTAATCATGAGTATCGACAATTGGATTCGCGATATGCTGCAAAATGCCCCCGACACTATTAAAATCGGCGCACCTTTGGCAAAATCTATTGTCGATGAAATCCTATGCTCAAATCGTGCTACCTTAATTGAAATGAACGATTTTGCTAAAGAAAATAATGATGGATTTATGCAATATGCAGAAGAATACTCCTACGATATTCATCCATTAGCGTTATCTCCCGGTTTTGTTACTATGCTATATGAATCCTATATTTACACCGGGGGTGCCCATGGTGGCTCATATTGTATAGGACAAACATTCTCTGCAATTGATGGCTCTATGATTGATTTGGATATGTTTAAAGATGGTTCTACTGATAAAGTCTTAGCCTTAATCAAAAAAGGTCTTATGTCGCAGTATTTCAAGGTCGATTCCGATAAAGAATTCTACAATCAACTACTTATCGACGGCAACAAATTGCCATTCCCGGCTACTCCTCCATATTTTACCGACAAAGGTGTATGTTTCCATTATCAGCAATATGAAATTGCTCCCTACGCTGCCGGAATGCCTAAATGCGTAATCCCATTTGAAGATTTAAAACCTTACTTCTCCGATTACGCTCGAAATATTATTGCCGACAAATTGTAACATTGAAAAACGTTATTATTGATACGTTTAACTCCAATATATTCCAAAATTGCGCGATTTAACTCAAATTGTGCAATTTTTTTGTCGCTATTATTGTTAAAAATTGAAAAAAAATTTGCATCTTTGCATGTTATTAGAGCCTATGCACTAATAACATTTATTAGATTTATATATATAACTGCAATAATAGGATTTTAATAATGCAATTTTCAGCCAATCAGATAGCTCAACTCACTAATGGAACTGTTGAAGGTAACGGCGACGTTATGGTGTCGACTATAGCTAAAATTGAAGAAGGACAGCCGGGTGCGATTTCGTTCCTTGCGAATCCGAAATATACTCACTACATCTACGAGACCAAATCGTCAATAGTGCTTGTTAAAGATGATTTTGTCCCCGAAAAACCAATCAGTGCCACTCTGATTAAAGTTGCCGACCCATATGCTACCGTGGCTCAATTACTGCAAATGGTCGCTCAAATGACCGAACCGCAATATTCCGGTATTGAGCAGCCCTCTTATATTGCCGAAGGGGTAGAACTGCCGGATGATGTCTACGTTGGAGCTTTTGCATATATTGGTAGAGGTGTTAAAATTGGACGTGGTGTGAAAATATTCCCTCAAGCCTATATTGGCGATAATGTCGTTATTGGCGACAACTCTATTATCAAGCCCGGAGTCAAAATTTATCACAATTGTCGCATTGGGAAGCGTTGTATAATCCATGGCGGTGCGGTAATCGGGGCTGACGGATTCGGATTTGCTCCTGTCAACGATCAATACAATAAAATCCCGCAAATTGGCAACGTTGAATTGGACGATGACGTTGAAATTGGTGCTAACACTTGTATTGACCGAGCAACAATGGGCTCTACTCGTATTGGAAATGGTGTAAAACTCGACAACCTTATCCAAGTTGCACACAATGTTGAAATCGGCGAAAATACAGTCATGGCAGCTCAAGTTGGCATTGCCGGTTCAACTAAAATTGGCGCTCGTTGCATGGTTGCCGGGCAAGTCGGCTTTGCCGGACATATCACCGTTGGCGACGATAATCAAATTGGTGCTCAATCAGGAATACCCAACTCTGTTGGGAGTGGACTTCGATTGATGGGATATCCGGCAATTGAAGCTCGTGATTTCGCTCGCAACATCGTTTATATTAAGAATATTCCCAAAATGCAAGAACGTATTTCGGCGCTCGAAAAAGGCAAATAAATCCCGAATTCATTCTTGGTATTATAATTGATTATAAAAAAGATGATTAATATGAAGCAGCAAACAATCAAAGAACAATTTTCTGTTAAAGGCAAAGGCCTACACACAGGACTCGAAATTGAAGCTACATTTCTCCCGGCTCCTGAAAATCACGGTTATAAATTTCAGCGCGTTGATCTTGAGGGGCAGCCTGTGATTGATGCTCTTGCTGAATTTGTTTCCGGCACAACTCGCGGCACTGTCCTCGAACGTGGTGACGTTAAAGTTAGTACCGTTGAACATGCCCTTGCAGCTCTTTATGCTGCCGGAATCGATAACTGCTTGATTCAGCTTAATGCACCTGAAATGCCTATCCTTGATGGTAGTGCAGCGGTATATTGCGAAAATATTGAAAAGGTTGGAGTTGTTGAGCAAAACGCTGATAAAGACTATTATGTCATAAAACAAAAAATTGAAGTGCGCGACGATTCTACAGGTGCTTCAATTATTGCTTTGCCCGACGACAAATTCTCTGTAGACGTAATGGTTAACTTCGACTCTAAGGTCCTTGCTAACCAATTCGCTACTCTCGACGACCTTGGCGAATTTAAAAACGAAATTAGCGCATGTCGCACATTTGTCTTCGTTCGCGAAATTGAACCTCTCTTCAAAGCTAACCTTATTAAAGGTGGTGACCTCGATAATGCTATCGTAATATATGATAGTCCAATGGCTCAGGAAGAACTTGACAATATTGCTGATACTATGGGGTGTCCACGCAAGCAAGTCAACGAATTTGGTTATATCAACAATAAACCATTGACTTTCGAAAATGAACCGGCTCGCCACAAATTGCTCGATATTTTGGGAGATATTTCTCTTATTGGACGTCCTATTGTTGGTCGTATCATAGCTACCAAACCGGGACATTCTCTAAACACCGCTTTCGCTAAGCAAATTCGCAAAGAAATCAAACGTCAAGATATGCAGGCTCCCCGCTACAATATGTCCGCAGAGCCTATAATGGACGTTAACCAAATTCGTAGCTTGTTGCCTCATCGTTACCCATTCATGATGGTCGATAAAATTATTGAAAAAGGAGAAAACTACATCGTCGGGGTTAAGAATGTGACTGTCAACGAGCCATTCTTCCAAGGGCACTTCCCTCAAGAACCCGTTATGCCGGGTGTGCTTCAAGTTGAAGCTATGGCCCAAACAGGTGGATTGCTCGTACTTTCTTCTGTTGATGAGCCTGAACGCTATTCTACCTACTTCATGAAGATTGACAACGTTAAATTCCGTCAGAAAGTAGTTCCCGGAGATACACTAATTTTCCATGTGTCTTTCATGACTCCTTTGCGTAGAGGATGTGCAATGATGAAGGGGTATGCTTTTGTTGGCGAAAAAATCGTCACTGAATGCGAATTTATGGCTCAAATAGTGAAAAATAAATAACACGCAGTAATTAGGAAATTAGTTTTACAAAATATAAAACATTTGTAGTAATGAAACAACCGTTAGCTTACATTCATCCGGCAGCTAAAATTCATCCAAGTGTGGTGATTGACCCATTTGTAACTATCGAAGCTGATGTTGAAATTGGAGAGGGTACACGTATCGCTTCCAAT
This sequence comes from uncultured Barnesiella sp., assembly GCA_964462445.1. Classification (GTDB taxonomy): domain Bacteria; phylum Bacteroidota; class Bacteroidia; order Bacteroidales; family Muribaculaceae; genus JAGBWK01. Next base: position 6,937 of record CAYWXG010000062.1, read on the forward strand.
GTTGTGATTATGGATGGCGCTCGTATAGGTAAAAACTGTAGCATACATTCCGGCGCTGTTATTTCCGGAATTCCACAAGATTTGAAGTTCTGTGGGGAAGAAACAACAGCTATAATTGGGGACAACACTACGATTCGTGAATGTGTTACAGTAAACCGTGGTACTGCGGCTAAAGGGAAAACTGTGGTTGGGTCCAACTGCCTTATTATGGCCTATTCTCACATCGCTCACGATTGCATAATTGGTAATAACGTGATTATTTCCAATGCAACTCAAGTTGCAGGGGAAGTTGTCGTTGATGATTTCGCTGTAATTGGTGGAGGTACTTTGATTCATCAATTCTGCCATCTTGGTAGCCATGTAATGATTCAAGGAGGCTCTCTCATCAACAAAGACATTCCTCCATTTGCTAAAGCCGCCCGTGAACCTATTGCCTACACCGGTATCAACTCTATCGGCTTGCGTCGTCGTGGCTTTACTAACGAGCAAATCAGCGACATCCAAGGCGTTTATCGCTATCTCTATTTGTCGAAACTCAATGTTTCCGATGCCGTGGAACGTATTGAAGCAGAGCTACCTGCATCTAAGGAACGCGATGAGATTATTCTGTTCATCAAGAACTCTAAACGTGGTATCATTCGCGGTTACGTATAATTTTAATTCATTGGGAGATTAGCTTTAAGGAACTATATTATAGATTAGAGGCCGACTAACAAACTTGTTAGACAGCCTCTTTTTGCTGTATTATAATCTTTGTCGTTATCCCTTATTAATCGGATATTGCGACCATTGTGCTATTTTAGAAGGGGAGATCTTCTGTGCCATCACCTTCCGGGAATGGTGCCGGGGACATCGGTGCGGCCGGTGCTCCCGCTCCGGGGTATTCAGTGCCGGGTGCTGCTTGAATTGGAGCTGCAGGTGCGCTGCCAATCGCTACATCTGCTTTTTCTGCTTTCCATCCTCGAATGCTGGTATACCAACGTCCTTGATATTCTCGACTCTCTACATCAAAACTCAACGTGATTACATCCCCTGCATTTAGAGGAAATTGGTCTGCCTTTTCTCCAAAAAAGTCAAAATGCACTTTTTTAGGATAGTTTTCTAATGTTTCGAGTACGTATTCGCGTTTTTTCCACTGATTGCCGGCTTTTGAGGTACCTGTTACTTCGGGCAACACATGAATGATTTTACCTTTTACTTCCATTATTATATTTTGTTATTTTAGTATTTTTATGTGTGAGTTAGTTTCTATTACCGACCACAAATTTAACAAACAATCCTTCTTTTGCCAAAAATTATTGATATTCTTTTTGAACATTTCTCGTCGTTAACTAAATTTGTAAATAATTATGGGAGTTTATATTGATTCCTTAAAAAATCATTGATTCCCAAATGTACTATAACTAATTCGTGAGATTTACATATTATGGCAAGTAGTGATGATTGGTGGACATCTCCCACCGAAGCCGAAAATGGCTCATTAATAATGGTTACCGGACGTCGAAATATTGAAAAATTTCGAAGTAATCCTAAATTCTCAATTCGCGTTGAAATTGCTTGGACTTACACTGGTGAAGCTAATGGTATGCCCGATATTGAAACATCTAAACTTATGTCGGATGTTCATGATGCTTTTTTAGACGTATTCGATAAAGACCCGGTGGCTATTATGACCGGCATATATACCGGTGATAATCGTCGCGATTGGGTGTTCTACACTTTGTCTACTCACATTTTCCAAAAGAAAATTAATGAAGCCTTAGCATCATTCCCATTGCTCCCTTTGGAAATTTATTGCGAAAACGACCCGGACTGGGCTGAATATTACGAAATGCGTGAACTTTCGGAAATCGCTGTTTCCGATGATGACGAGTAATTTCTCCTATTCTCTTATTGAGATTGCATTGAGCGCACGCAACACATTGCACAACGTACTACTCCAATATGCTTTAAAGTCATCGCTGACCGAGACCAATGCTAATGCTACAGTTTCATCGGTTGTGTCGCGTACTGTTGCCAAATAGTTATACAACACTTGGAATATATCAGCCAATCCCTCTGAGATGCTTGCTGATACCGGAGTATCGCTAAATTTCATGTCCTCTTCAAACACCTCTAAGTAGACATCATCAGGTCCGAACACCTCTTCCATTCCGCGTCTCACTGAGTCATAATATTCTTCTTCGAGTGCTGCATCTATATATGCATCAAATTGGTCGGCTTCATCTACATTGAGGTCGGTCGCTGTGATGTATAGACGTGGCAATAGCTTGAGCATTGTTTTTACAAAATCACTCTGCTCATATTCTCGAGCATTCTCCACCGCTTGGCAATATTCATTAGCAAGCCCGGTGAAGGCGATGGCATTGGGATTAAGTTGTGCCATATAATTTTTCTCTTTTGATATAGTTTAATACTCCGGAAGGGAGGAAAACACTCATGTCTAACCCTTGTTTAAGTTTTTCTCGTAGAAACGTACTTGATAAGTCGACTGTCGGTGCTTCTACGATGGTAACATTTTCAGGTTGTTCCCCCGTCTCTATTTCATATCCGGGGCGAGGGTACACTATTACCCCGAATTGTTCTATTATTTCATGCGAGGCACGCCACTTATCAAACACAAGCCAATTGTCGCTACCGATGATGAGTGAAATTTTAGCATCAGGATAACGTTCCCTCAATGCTTTAAGCGTATCGATTGTGTAAGATGGTCGGGGCATCGTGAGCTCTATATCGCATGGACTTATTCCGCTTAGATTTGTACAAGCAATTTGCAACATTGCCATGCGGTCGCTGTCTGCCGCCAAATCACTACTCCCTATTTTTAGCGGATTTAGTGGGCTGACGCACATAAGTACTTCATCAATATCGGCAACTTGACGCACATAATCCGCAACCATCATATGCCCGATATGCACAGGATTATACGACCCGCCCATTAGTGCTATATGTCGACGTCGCTTCTGCATTGTATTTATTTGCCGATAAAATCAACGATTACTTGCTCGGTACGATCTACGGCTACCGAAAGGTCGTCATTTACAACGGTGACATCAAATTGTGGAGCAAACGAAAGCTCAAATTCTGCGCGAGAGATACGCTCATTGATTACATCTTCAGATTCTGTCCCACGATTTTCCAAGCGGCTACGCAACGCCTCCACCGATGGCGGTTGTATAAATATCGAAATAGCCTTTTCGCCATAGATTCGTTTGATATTTATTCCACCTTTGACATCGATATCCAACACAATATTCTTTCCGGCATCAAGTGAATTGTTAATTTCGCTCTTGAGCGTTCCATAAAATCGACCGGGATACACTTCTTCATATTCCAAAAAGTCGCCCGATGCAATGCGGTCATTAAAATCGCTCGTAGACAGAAAATGATAATGCACTCCATCTACCTCCCCTTCGCGTGGCTTGCGATTTGTCGCCGATACCGAGAATGTCATTGCCACATTTCCGCGTTCTGTAATATCGTGGATTATTGTAGATTTGCCACACCCCGACGGGGCTGATATTATGATAAGCTTTCCTGACATAATATTCAATGATAGTAGTTTTATAAATCAATTTCCTCGGATTACAACACGTTGAGCACCTGTTCTTTGATTTGCTCAAGTTCATCTTTCATCTTCACCACCAATATCTGCATTTCAGCGTGATTACTCTTTGACCCGATGGTGTTTATTTCGCGTCCCATCTCTTGGGCTATAAATC
>CAYWXG010000063.1:0-10577 GCA_964462445.1 uncultured Barnesiella sp.
ATCGTTTTTTCGCAAACTTGAACTAATTTTGCATTTGCTGTTGGACTCTACAGGTAAAACAATGAAAGAAAAAAACTGCAAAAAGTCTTAATAAAATATAATAAAGCAGATATGCATTACGTTAAAGTAATGATATAATAAACCACAATCATGTTTAAACGCAAATTTATAAAAATAATTCTACCGTCACTATTGTTGCTGACTTCATGTGGAATGCCGAAGAATATAGTTTATTTTCAAGATCTTGAAACAGAGAAAGTGCTTGAAATTGACCATAATAACAGTATTGTAGCAAAGCCGAACGATGAGCTTTCAATAATTGTAACGTGCCAAAATCCGGAATTGGCGGCTATATTTAACTTGCCGTTGGTGACAACTTTGGCCGGACGTGGTTCATCGCAAGCATATAACCAGCAGGTAGCTACATATACTGTAGATAAAGATGGAAATATCAACTTCCCCGTTTTAGGTCTTCTAAAAGTCGAGGGCTTGACTCGAGCAGAGATTTCAAATACTATTAAAGATAAATTGGTGGCGGAGAAGTTACTTGATTCACCGGTTGTCTCAGTAAGCTTTGTTAATGTATTCTATTCAGTAACAGGTGAGGTTGCCAAGCCGGGCCGTTTCCCTCTTGATCGTGACCGTATGACAGTGCTTGATGCACTTGCTAATGCCGGAGACCTTACGATTTATGGTGACCGTGTTGGGGTAAAGGTGCTTCGTCGTGAAGAAGGAACTCTCAAGACTTACAACATAGATTTGACTGATGCAGAGAAGGTGTCAAAATCTCCGGCATATATCATCCAGCAAGATGATGTAATATATGTGACACCCAATCCGGCACGTGGACGAATGTCGACAGTTAATGGTAATAACTTGATTTCAACGTCGTTCTGGATTTCAATCGCATCGGTGTTGACATCAGTAGCAGTGTTGATATTTAAGTAAATTCAAGGAATAGTATTTATTGAAAATTATATCATGGCCGAAGATAAAGTTAGCGAACCAAAAAATAATGCCAATATAGCAGATACAATAAGTGAATTGGTGATACAATGTTTGAAGCATTGGAAATTATTTGTTGCGTCATTTGTTGTAATTGTTGGACTACAGGTGTTTTCCCTATTGAGAAAGGAATCTCTATATCAAAGTAAAGCGAGCCTCATGATTAAAGAGGAGTCCTCAGGTGGACAATTGGGTAATATGGCAGCCACGTTAGGAGAATTAGGCGGATTTGCAGCATCATTAAATGTTGATAATGAGGTCGAGGCATTAAAATCTCCGGCTGTCACATCTAAAGTGATTGATTTGCTAAAATTGAATATAGATTATAAACAGATAAAGTCGATTAAAAAGATAACGTTATACGGTAGTAATCGACCATTTGAGGTATCTTTTCCTGATGCGTTGGATACTAAAACATATTCAATAGAAGGTGTATTAGAAAATGAAGATACATTTGTAATATATAAATTAACTTCTGAACACAACAAAAGGAAAACTACGTATGAGGATTTAGATTATAGATTGAATATTTATCAAAGAGATAGTGTTGAAACGGAGATTGGTACGCTAAAGATTAATCCGAATGAAAGATTTACAAACGGATTGTATGCAGAAGAAGATATCCGTGTTGAAATTAAATGGAACCCGAAGAAATCAATTATCGAAAAGGTAAATGAAAAAGTCAGAGTTGAATTGGCAAATCGAAGATCTTCAGTTATTAATTTGTCAATAATTGATGAGTCAATAGAACGAGCTGATGATATTCTTAACACTGTTATAAATGTATATAATCAATATTGGGTTGAAGACAAAAACCAAATAATAAATACGACATCTAAATTTATTAATCAACGACTTGACGTTATCAGTAATGAACTATTTGAAGTAGATAGGAATATTTCAGCATATAAATCAAAAAATGCACTTCCAGATTTAGCGGCTATAGTCTCTGTTGACCTTGCAAAGCAATCAGAAGCAGAAAAGAAAATTATTGAATTGCAAAGCCAATACACAATGGCTAAAAACTTGCAAGAATTCGTTAATAACCCTGAAAATTATGACAAAGTGCTTCCAAGTTTGACTATTACTGGATTATCAAGTGGAAGTAGTGGCAATGCTGAAATCACGGAATATAATACGACATTGATGGAGCGTAATCGATTGGCATCTGCTAATTCGGTGAGCAATCCACTCGTGGTGGATTACGATCGCCGACTTGATGGAATGCGCAAGGCGATAGCTCAAACAGTCAGCACTCAAGTTGAACAACTCAAGACCGCGCTCAATGACATGATAGCAGAGCGTAATCGAGCGTCGGGGCGTATTGCAAATAGTCCTAATCAAGCAAACGATTTACTTGGAGTAGAACGTCAGCAGAAAGTGAAAGAGGCTTTGTATCTTTTTCTTCTTGAAAAGAAAGAGGAGAATGATTTGTCTCAGGCGTTTATAGCGTATAATACGCGAGTAATTACTCCTCCTATGGCTGCAATAAAACCAGTTGGTCCAAAAGTGTTAAGTTCGATTGTAATAGCAATGTTTTTTGCTGGATTATTGCCATTAATATATATTTATGTCAAGGTGTCATTAGATACATTTGTGCGTTCACGTGCCGATTTAGATGCTCGTGTGAAGATGCCGTTCTTGGGGAATATTCCATTCTATGGCAAGACCCCGTCGAAAATAAAGCAGTTGTTTAAGAAGAAAAATCAAGAAGATCAACCGAGTGAAATCATTGTAAAGAGAGGCAATGGTTCTGCAGTAAATGAAGCATTCCGCATGGTGCGCTCAAATCTTGAGTTGATGAATTCGCGATTGCTTGCAGAAAGAGAGGAGAAGAGTATTGTTACAATGATAACATCGGCAATCCCCGGTTCTGGTAAAACATTCGTATCTTTGAACCTTGCAGCTGCTTATGCTTTGAAAAATGTAAATGTTGCGGTAGTCGACGTTGACCTTCGGAAGGCGACATTGTCAAAAACATTTGGCGCGCCACATAGGGGTGTGACTTCATATCTATCAGGGACATCAACCCTTGATGAAATTACAATCAAGAATGCATCGGGGATGGATAATCTTGATGTAATTCCGGCAGGAGCAATTCCACCGGACCCTGCTGAGTTGATTGATAGCCCGCAGTTTAAAAAGATGATAGAAGAGTTAAGGGCAAAATATGATGTGGTATTGCTCGATTGTCCACCGACCGAACCGGTTACCGACTCTTTGGTCATCACTCGTTTGGTCGATCGCACGGTTTACGTAGTTAGAGTCGGACGATTGAAGCGTACATTCTTATATACGTTGCAGGACTATTACGAGCGCAAACGTTTTACAAATATGACAACGATTTTAAATGCAGTTGACGGAATGCGGTCAAAATCGTATGGCTATGGCTATGGTTATGGTAATATAGAAAAAGATTGACGTGATTTTATTATTCACTTTCTTCCTATATTGGAAGAAAGTGAATAATAAAAACTGTATGCAAATAAAATGCTATGGTAGAAATTAAAAAGAATTTCATATATAATAGTATTTTAACAACAGCAAATTATCTATTCCCAATACTCGTATTTCCCTATATATCACGAGTATTGGGTGTTGATAATATAGGTATATGCAATTTTGTTGATTCTATTGTTCAGAATTTTATATTAATATCAATGTTAGGAATTCCAATTGTTGGAGTTCGTGAAGTTGTTATTGCAAAGGGTGATAGATTAAAATTGAACAGAGTATTTTCTTCGATATTTTATGCAAATGCGGTATTAACAACTTTGGCAGTCGTAATACTATTTATTTGTACATATACTATTAATGATTTATATCAACATAAAGAGTTGATGTATGTAGGTGTATTCAAGCTAATCGGGAACTTCTTGATGATAGAGTGGTTTTTTAAAGGGCTTGAAGATTTTAAGTATATTACAATTAGGTCAATAATAGTTAGAACTCTGTATGTCATTTCTGTATTTGTGTTGGTACAGTCGAAAGACGATTATATATTTTATTTTATATTGACTTGTTCAACATTTGTGATAAATGCTATTGTCAATATTTTCTATTCAAGGAAGTATGTTAATTTAACTATCTCAGTTTTGCCTTTTAAAACAATATCAAAGCCTATTGTTATATTGGGCATATATATGATATTTACCTCGTTTTATACGTCATTTAATACATCACTTTTGGGTATATTTACAGATACGACTCAAGTTGGATATTTTACTACTGCGACGAAGTTATATGCCATAATTTTAGCATTGTTCTCGGCATTTACAACAGTTATGCTCCCAAGAATGACAAGTATTTACAGTGAGGGCAATATGGAAGAATTTAAACAAATGCTATTGAAGTGTAGTAAATTGTTTTATTCAATTCTTATTCCAATAGTATTTTTCGGTGTAATATTTGCCGGAGATATCATCATTTTGTTGGCTGGCTCGGGGTTCTCAGGCGCGATATTACCTATGCAAATATGTATGGTTGTAATGTTGGTTGTAGGATATGAACAGGTCATAATAATACAAGGACTAATGCCGATGAAACGAGATAAATCAATATTGATAAATTCTATCGTAGGTGGAATTACAGCGTTATTGTGTTGTTTTATATTAATCCCTTGTTTGGGAGCTATAGGCGCATCAATAGTGTGGCTCTCATCGGAAATAGCTGTAGCTGTGTCTGCAAGTATATTTATGTACAAATATATTGGGTTTAAATTCCCAAGTAAAGAGGTCATTATTTTGTTGTTATATAACATCCCGTTAGGATTACTATTGCTATTATTATCAATAGTAATGTGTGCTGATAATAATATGTTCGGACTAATATCAACTTTGCTTATTGGTGTTGTAATTGTAACAATATATACATTAATAATTCAATGTGTGATATTAAAAGAACCGTTGTTTGTTGACGTTCTTAAGAAATTGAAGATTATCAAGAAATACTAATTTATAAAACATAAGTTCGTAAATTATAGAAATGGAGCCGTTGTATATAAATATTCTATTATATTTTCTAACTTTCTTATTTTATTTCTTTAAAGATAGAACGTTAGGTGTGAGAGAGTGCGTTTTTTTGTTATATGCAATATTTGGAGTGGCTTCCGTGGTTTCTATAAATGATGGGGTGTATTTTGAAACATTTGGGGTTTACGCCTTTCATCAACTTAGTATAATGCCGTTGTTGTTAAATTATTTGTTTGTACTATTGTTTGCACAATCGCTTAACGGATTAAGTAAGGTTAAATTTGATTTGATATCATTTGATAACGTTTATGTGCGCATATTTGAATGGTCAATGATATTAATAGCAATTATTAACCTGGTGTTTCAATATCTTTGGAGCCAAATATTTGGAGAATTGGAATTATCAGATGTGTATTATTCAGGACATACCGGAGATAGCGAGTTGACCTTTGATAATCAATTGTGGAATATTTTGTTTTATAGAAGTAAACAGATAATTGCAATAGCGACTCCGATAATCTATATTATTGAATTTATGAATTTGACATTAAATAAACATGTCAAAAAATCAGCTTTAATAATCATATTGATTTTTTTATCGGCAATAATTGGGCATGGATTGTCAGGTAATAGAGGTGGAATTGTTTTCGCATTTGCGTCATTGGCATTTTTTGTGATACTTTTTTGGCCGAAATTGTCAAAATCAATAAAGAGGACCGTAGTAATTGCATTAACCGGATTAATAGGATTAGGAATGGTTTATATTATTGCAATTTCGATAAGTCGTTTTGATGAAACAGACTACGGAGCTGGAAATGCCGCTCTTCGATATTTTGGCGAATCATATCCGAATTTTGCATGGCAGATTTGGACGGAAGAAGGTCATACGCTTGGCGGAATGAGGACATTCCCTACGTTATATGAAATGTTTGGAGGCTACATTCCACAAAATGATGAAGGATTTGGTGGTTCACAAGTAATGTTTGAATTGATTTCGGGTTGGCCTATTTTAATATTCAAAACATTTTATGGTGATTTATATGTGGAATTCGGGGCATATATTCCCTTCTTAATAGCTATATTCTATCTTTTGTTTGTGAATTTGATGCAAGCGAAATTGAAATATTCTGTATTTTCATTGCTAATATTCCATTTCTCATTCATGGCATTGATTTTTGGCTTGTTTGATAATTATCTAACAGAATCAAATATAGTTAATCTTATAATATTGTTCTTAGTTGCAATTTGGTTCAATAATAAGTTGATTAAGAAAGATATTGTGTAAAATAGAAACTTATCGTTATTAAGCATCAAGTGATATGGCTGTAGATATTTCTGTAGTGATAGTTAATTACAATGTAAAATCTCTAATCAAGGATTGTATAAAATCAATTAAAGAATATACAACCGGCGTTAATTATGAGATAATTGTAGTAGATAATGCTTCTGAGGATATTTCGGAATTGCAGTCGAGCACAGTGAGAACTTTACAACTTGATGAAAATTTAGGATTTGGGCGTGCCAATAATGTTGGAGCAAAGATGGCAAAAGGGAACGTCTTATTTTTTTTAAATCCTGATACAATTTTTGTAAGTAATGCTATCAGCATACTTTATGAGGCATTGACAACAATTCCTGAAAGTGGAGTGTGTGGAGCTAATCTCTATGACGCAGATTATAAACCGGCACATTCATACTTTTACTGCACAATGTCGCTAAAACATGCATTCCGATGCTTGATAAAGTCGGCAAGTAAGATAAATCATATCTCCAATCAGCACAATTTTAGCGACACAATTAAATGTGTAGAATATATTACTGGAGCTGATTTGATGATAAGTAAAGACCTATTTAATGAAATTGGAGGATTTAATGATGGCATTTTCATGTACTATGAGGATGTGGATTTATGTGTCAAGGTTAGGCACATGCATAAGAAGTGTTATTCGATTCCTCAAGCCAAGATATTACACCTTGAAGGCCAATCATTCAACCCAATTCAGAATAATTTGGATTATATTAATAAAAGTAAACTGCTGATGACAAGTGACAGCGTCGCAGTATTTCTTCGTAGTAATTATAAAAAATCGCATTATAAATTTATTATTTTCGTAAATATACTTATCTTGTGGGGTAAAAAGGCTGTATTAAGAATTTTATCTAAAAATCAATCCGGAGTAATACGGCAATTGGAATTTTTTAAATATATTAAAGGACAATTATGAAAAGAATTCTAATCAAGGCTCATGGTATCATACCACAAAATGGAGGATATATTGCCGGTATAGGCAGAACAAATATTGAGTTGATAAGTAGGTTTGCGAAGATGAATGACAATGATATAGAGTTTGCCATTTATTGCCCTACTCGTCGTAGCATAGGTTTTAAACATTATGGTTGGGATATCCCATATTACGCATATCCATTCCCTCATAATTTATTGCTGAAGATGAATTTTGAGTCTTATTACCGTAGTGCATTTTTCAAGAAAGACTTATTACACATTACGGGCAATATTGATAATTTTTCGAAAAAAGAAAAAATGGTAGTGACAATACACGATCTTTTTATGAAAAATGATAACAATACATGGTTGTTTGATAAATGTATAAAAAAATCGCAGGCTATTGTAACTTGTTCTAAGTTTACGAAAGACAATATAATGGAACAGTATCCGGAAATCAATGAAGATAAAATAACTATAATCCCATGGGGAATCAATCATGATGTTTTTAATGTAAGAAAAACTTCGGCAATAAATCAACTGCGAGGAAAGTATAATATAAAAGAACGATATTTTTTTTCATGTTCATGCAACAATCCGCGAAAAAATATTGATGTGGTGCTAGATGCATTTTCCAAATTTTGTAAAAACAAAAAGGATGTTAGTTTGGTTTTGACATGGAATAAGCCCCCGGAAAATATTTTAACCAATTATTGTAAAGATATAGAGAAAAATAATATAATATTCTTGCCTTTTGTCGATGACGATGACCTAGCTACATTATATAGCGGAGCCGTGGCATCGGTATTCGTGTCTTCCTTCGAAGGTTTCGGTTTCCCTGTTATTGAATCTATGGCATGTGGCACTCCAGTAATAACGTGCCGTAATACTTCATTACAAGAAGTTGGTGGACCCTTTCCTGTGTATGTGAAGGAGAGAGATGTCAATGAATTAGTTGATGCGATGGATGCTATGTATGATAATAAATACTTAGTGCCCAAATCAGAACTTATATCTCATGCAGATAATTACAATTGGGATGAGACTGCAAGTAGATATGTGGAATTCTATAAAAAAGTATTATTTAGATAGATTATGAGAATACTATATGATTTGGTTGTTACCCAACCATCAAACAATGCTAAAGTGCATGGCGGCGGGAATTATGGTATAATAGTTTTTTTTGAACTTCTGCGTAGAAATTGCGAAATTGAGTGTCTGATAGACTTACGTAAATATTTGCGACCTGATTTATTACAGGCAATAGATGAACATAAATTGACAGTTCATGATGTGGCTACTAAATCGGCCGAGGAGATTTTGGCCGATGGTAATTATGATGTATATTATTCGGCATTGGTGTTTTCTCCGATATCAGTGCCTGCGAAAACTCGTTTTGTCGGAACGATTCATGGTTTACGAGAGATTGAGATGCCACATGATAAAGAATTGTTGAAATATAAGATGTCGGCATATCAGAGATTTCGTTCGACAGTAACTTATATGCTTGGTAATTGGTGGAAAAATATTCTTCTGAAAAGGACTAGAAAAATATTGCTTAATCCGAGGTTTGAATACGTTACAGTCAGCGAACACACAAAATACTCAATATTAAGTTATTTCCCGGAGATTTCTCCGGACAATATTCTTGTATGCTACAGTCCATCGACTGCTTCAGAGATCAATGATATCAGAGCTTATTCAGAGAATAAGTATATAATGCTAGTATCAGGCAATAGACCGGAGAAAAATGCATTACGAGCAGTAAAGGCTCTTGATGAGATATTTAGTGAGTTTTCGCAACTGAAGGCGGAATATAAAGTGGTAATTGCTGGAGGGACGCCTGATTCCTTCCACTTCCGAATTAAAAACAGAGATAATTTTGAAATGCCTGGATATGTTGACGACAAGACTCTTGTGAGTATGTATAAAGGTGCGACAGTTTTTGCGTATCCATCGCTTAACGAGGGGTTTGGTTATCCTCCGCTTGAGGCTATGCGTTTTGGTGTGCCGGTAATAGCCTCTCCGATAACAAGCATTTCTGAGATATGTGGAGATGCTGCTTTGTATTTCAACCCGTTTGACTACAAAGAGTTGAAAGGACGACTGTTGCGCTTGTTGCTTGATGAAAATACCAGATCAGAGTATTCTCGTCATGGATTGAACAGATTTGAGATCATAAGCAAGAAGCAACAGAAAGACCTCACTAGACTTGTGGATTTTATTATTGGCAATTTAAACTCATAAACCAACCAATGGAACACTTCCCTCTTTCAGCAATACTTTTAATGTTTTATTAATGCGTTTTCGTTGTGATTCATTAAAAAATATTGATTCTATTATGCAGGTAATTGCCCATTTGATATGCTGGAATTTTAGTGAAAATTATACCTAATATTCCTTACAGCGCTATTAAGGTGATGCCCATTAGTGCCATGCCGGTGATTATTCCGATTATGGCGATGTGATGATGTCCGTGGCGCTCAGAACTGGGCAACAACTCGTCAAATGATATATAAATCATAATTCCGGCAACGATTGCAAGGCATAGCGCATTTACCAATGGTGACCACAAGGGGAGAAGTATCACCATACCCACAATTGCTCCAATAGGCTCGGAAAGCCCGGTCAGTAGCGAGTAGGTAAATGCCTTTTTGCGATTGCCTGTTGCTTGATATATAGGCACCGATACTGCGATGCCTTCCGGGATGTTGTGAATGGCAATTGCGATAACGATAGGTAGAGCCACATCAAGTCCGTCGAGAGCTGAAATAAAGGTTGCCATACCTTCGGGGAAGTTGTGTATGCCGATAGCAATCGCGAGCATTGTCCCTGTGCGTTTGAGCTTTGTGTGATGGTTCCCCGGCACCGAAAGTTCGCTTAGGGTGTGCATTTCGTGGGGGTTTTCATCTTCCGGAATGAATTTGTCGATAAGTGCAATTAATGCTATGCCGCCGAAAAATGCTGCCAACATCCACCACATTCCTTCCTTTTCGCCATAGAGCCCGGTTAATTCTGTTTGTGCATGGGGAAGCATTTCCATAAATGAAATGTACACCATCACGCCTGCCGACAATCCTAACGCTCCCGACAATATCTTTGTGTTATCCCGTTTTGTGAAAAAAGAAAGAATAGCTCCGATACCGGTACAACCTCCGGCAAAAAATGTCAGCAATAATGCTATTATAATATGTTCGGTGTCAAGAGTCGGCATAATCGAATCCATTTTACGCTATTTTTAATGTTCCCTATTTAAGCAATGGAATTAGATCACAATCGCTATAAACAAAATAAACCCGACTTGAGCCGGGTTTATTCTTTGAGGTTCCTAGCAGATTCGAACTGCTGTAAACGGTTTTGCAGACCGGTGCCTAACC
>CAYWXG010000064.1:0-10252 GCA_964462445.1 uncultured Barnesiella sp.
CGCTCGCGGTAAAAACATTGAAACAAGTTTCATGTTTTTGCTCGCTTATTCGTATATTTGTGGGAATAAATTTTTATTTAAATGGGAAACATGGAAACACCCACATTAGAATACTTTGAAGTGGTCGGTATCCACTTCAAAGTTACATCGGTTGAGAACAAAACAGTAGAAGTAGCACGCTCTTATGAAAGAACAGTCGTTATTCCTTCAACGGTTGACTATAATGGTACGACTTATGCCGTCACGTCGATTGGGGAAAGTGCGTTCGAAGAGCGCTACGGACTTACAAGCATTGTTATTCCAAATAGCGTCAGGGAGATTGGAAAAAGAGCGTTCGCTTGGTGTGAAGGACTTAAAAGCGTCGTGATTCCGGACAGCGTTACAGAGATTGGGGAATGGGCGTTCGCCGAGTGTCGCGGACTTGAAAGCATAGTGATCCCGGATAGCGTCACGGAGATTGGGGAATGGGCGTTCTATAAATGTAGCGGTATTACTAACATCAACGTCGTGAACGGGAATAGTAAGTATGATAGTCGAGAGAATTGCAACGCAATAATTGAAACTGAGACTAATACACTTATTGCCGGGTGCCAAAATACAAAGATTCCAAATAGCGTCAGGGAGATTGGGAAAAGAGCGTTCGAATGGTGTAGCGGACTAGAAAGCATTGTGATTCCGAATAGCGTCACAGCGATTGGAAAAGAAGCGTTCTACGGTAGCGGCCTAGAAAGCATTGTGATTCCGAATAGCGTCACAGCGATTGGAAAAGAAGCGTTCGCTTGGTGTAGAGGACTTACAAGCATTGTGATTCCCAATAGCGTTACGAAGATTGGAGAAAGAGCGTTCGACGATTGTAGCGGACTTGAAAGCATTGTGATTCCGAATAGCGTCACGGAGATTGGGGAAGGTGCGTTCAGTGGATGTAGCGGACTTGAAAGCATTGTGATTCCGAATAGCGTTACGTCAATTGGGAATTCCGCATTCTCCCGTAGCGGACTTAATAGCATTATAATACCAAATAGTGTCACGGAGATTGGGGAAGGTGCGTTCGCCGAGTGTCGCGGACTTAAAAGCATTGAGATTCCGCATAGCGTAAAATCAATTGGAGGAAGTGCGTTTCAAGGTTGTGGCGGACTTAATAGCATTGTGATTCCGGATAGCGTGACATCGATTGGAGAAAGAGCGTTCGAATGGTGTCGCAGACTTACAAATATTGTTATTCCGGATAGCGTCACGGAGATTGGGGAAGGTGCGTTCGCCGAGTGTAGCGGACTTACAAGCATTGTGATTCCCTATAGCGTTACGAAGATTGGAGAAAGAGCGTTCGACGGGTGTAGCGGACTTACAAGCATTGTGATTCCCAATAGCGTCACGGAGATTGGGAAAAGAGCGTTCGCCGGGTGTCGCGGACTTAAAAGCATTATGATTCCTAATAGTGTGACATCGATTGGAGAAAGTGCGTTCGTTTGGTGTAGCGGACTTACAAGCATTGTGATTCCCAATAGCGTCACAGCGATTGGGAAATGGGCGTTCTATGGTTGTAGCGGACTAAAATGTATTATATCTAATATTCCCGCCGATAAACTTTCACCAATTCGATGGGATGTATTCGAGGATACAGTCAAAAGAAATTGCACTTTGTATTTGCTGCCAAAAGGGGCAAAAGAAGTGTATGCAAAAACGGATGGTTGGAGAGATTTCGAGAATATCGTAGAGTTGACTGAATAAACAACACGGGAGTGAACGTAATGAATGCGAAAATTAAAGCGACACAGCCTTAATGATTGTGTCGCTTCTAATTTTTTTACCGTATTAACAACGTTTTAATTTAAAATCACCCCGGGCAAAACTGCAATAGGTGCAGCCTGATATACGCGAGCAAATTGGCGTATGAAATCAAGGGTGCGACGACCCGGCATTTCATGGCTGACTTCTTTTTTGGACTCTGATGATTTTTTTACAGGAGTAGAGATTTCCTTCATAGGCAGATTAGGTTTTGAACGCGATTAATAATACCGTTGCAGATACTTCTACAACTTTGTATATATAACGCATAACCTCTCTAATTTATTGTATATTCCTAAAAAACTTTTATTTACATAAAGTAAGAGAAACGTAATGGAAATTTATGTTGTCGAAGCGGGAATTTTTGGGGGAATTTTTATGCAAATAAAGAAATTTCAATTAATTTTGTGAATATAATATATTTGGGGGAGTCGGAGATTACCGGCAAGCTCAAGTTTTTAACATTAACAACAATTTAATCCAAATATAGCTATGGCAACTGATATTGATTGGGCTAACTTATCGTTTGGCTACCGCAAAACTAACTATAACGTGCGTTGCACCTATCGCGACGGCAAATGGGGAGAAATCGAAGTTTCCGACTCTGAATATATCAACATTCACATCGCAGCGACCGCTCTCCACTACGGACAGGAAATATTTGAAGGGATGAAAGCATTCCGCGGCAAAGATGGCAAAATTCGTGTCTTTCGCTTGGAAGAAAACGGCAAACGCATACGTCGCTCGGCTGAAGGTATCCTTATGGCGCCGATTCCCGAAGATTTATTCCGTGAGATGATAACAAAGGTTGTTGCTCTCAATGCCGACTTCGTTCCCCCTTATGGTAGTGGCGCTTCGCTCTACATTCGTCCGTTGGAAATCGGAACAAGCGCTCGCGTAGGTGTTAAGCCTGCCGACGAATATGTTTTCATCGTATTGGTAACCCCCGTTGGTCCATATTTCAAAGAAGGGTTCAAGCCTACCAACATCTGCATCATGCGCGAATTCGATCGCGTTGCACCCAAAGGCACCGGTCGTTGGAAAGTAGGTGGCAACTATGCGGCGTCTCTCCAAGCCGGAGAAAAAGCTCATGAACTCGGCTACTCTGCTGTGCTCTACCTCGACCCCCGCGAAAAGAAATATATCGACGAATGTGGTCCCGCCAACTTCTTTGCAATCAAAGATGGCAAATACATTACCCCGGAATCGGAATCTATCCTACCCTCTATCACCAACGACTCGCTCAAACAACTCGCTCGCGACATGGGTATAGAAGTGGAATGTCGCCATATTCTCCTTGAAGAGCTCGACGACATTACCGAAGCTGCCGCTTGCGGCACTGCTGCCGTTGCATCTCCTATTGCGGAAATCGACGACCTCGACACCGGCAAAAAGTATGTAGTCTCAACAAATGGCGAAGCCGGTCCCATCACTACTGCCCTCTACAACAAGCTCCGCGCTATTCAGCTTGGCGAAGAGGAAGACGTGCATGGGTGGAACACTATTGTAGAGGAATAAGCCGATACATCAGCCTATTACCTTGCTTAAATTATGACAGTACAGGAAATAATAGATAAATATTATCCCGTCGGAACTCTCCGGCGGGATATTTATGTGAAACATTGCCGACAAGTTGCCAACAAAGCACTCGACATCTCTCGCCGAAAAGGGTTGGAACTTGATGAAGAGGATATCGTGACCGGTGCAATGCTTCACGACATAGGTATTTTTCTGACCGATGCTCCCGGAATAGACTGCCACGGAGAGCTACACTACATGTGCCACGGAACTGCCGGCGCAGAGCTCCTTCGCCGAGAAGGCTTTGATGAACGCTTTGCACGTATTGCAGAATGTCACACCGGTGCAGGTATTACTGCCGAGGAAATTGCTGCTTCCGGGCACCCAATCCCCGTCAAAGATTATATCCCTACCACGTTGCTCGAACGTTTGATATGCTATGCCGACAAATTTTACTCCAAGAGTGGAGAAATGAAAGAGAAATCGCTTGAGCGAGTCAGATTATCAATGTCGAAATTCACTCCTGCTACGTTGGCTCGATTTGAAGATCTCCACGCTCAATTTGCCTAATATCCCAAGCAATTTGAATATATCGCAATTTTTGATTATTTTTGACCGGGAACTATAACCATGATATTTATAAAAACAAAGCATATTTACAATTCCATGAATCGATTCTTATTTTCTACTATCATTTTAGTCGCCGGAGCAATCTTCAACGCTTCGGCAGCAAACGACATCATTGCTACCGACACTTATCGTTGGGCCGGCGACTCTATCATTCAAGGCGAATATAAAGCCTATGCAGCCAGTGACATCGAGATTATCTCCGACTACTCCGCTCAGCCACACTACTTTATGCCGATAAATAAAGTTTGGAAACTTAAAAATGATATTTCGAGCTATCCTCAATTGCACACCGACAACAAGCTCCACAATGCAATCTACAATATGGGACTTGATGAAATGGTAAATGCTGTTGAGCCCGACACTACTCTACGCACCGGAAAAGAATGGGCAGGAGTGTGGACTCGCGACGTGTCTTATTCTATCATTCTCTCCATGTCATATTTGCAACCCGAAGCCTCAAAAATTTCTTTGATGAAAAAGGTTACTCCTACCGGACGTATTATCCAGGACACCGGTTCGGGTGGCGCTTGGCCTATCAGCTCCGATCGTATGATTTGGGCTGTTGCCGCCTACGAGCTTTACAAGGTGACCGGCGACCGCGATTGGCTTGCATACATCTACCACATTATTAAAAATTCACTTGAGGACGATTTTGAAATTACATATATCGATGGTGCTGTCAACGGCGAAACTTCTTTCATCGATTGGCGTGAACAAAGCTATCCCAAATGGATGCAAACTGCCGACATATACGCATCGCAAGCTCAAAACACCGGTGCGGTGCATGTCGCTGCTATCGATGTCCTTTCAAAAATAGCTGCCGAACTCGGCAAAAAAGATGAAGCCACCAAATATGCAGCAAAAGCCAAAGAGCTCAACGAAGGTTTGATTAAAAAATTCTGGATGCCCGAAAAGGGTGTTATGGCTATGTACACCTACGGACGTGAATATCCTATCATCAATCCCCGTTCCGAAACTCTCGGTCAAGCTTTTGCTATTCTCTACGACCAGCTCCCCGATTCAATGGCTGCTACTATCACCGAAAATGTGCCGACAACGCCCTACGGACCGGCTATCTTCTTCCCGCAAATAAAGGATATGCCTGCCTACCACAACAACAGTCTTTGGCCTTGGGTTGCTTCATACTGGGTTCTTGCCAATGCTAAAGCAGGCAATGAAGATGGTGTCTTGGAAGGTATCGGCTCAGTGTTCCGTCCGGCAGCTCTCTTCACCACCAACAAAGAAAACTTTAACCTCGACAATGGTGACATCGCCACCGAACTGAACTCCTCAAATATGCTTTGGTGCTTGTCGGGTAATCTTGCCATCACCCATCGCGTGCTTTTCGGCATCACTTTTGAAACTGACGGCTTGCACTTCAACCCGTTCGTGCCAAAAGCTCTTGCCGGCACCCGTTCGCTTGAAGGATTCAACTACCGTGGCGCTAAAGTCAACATCACTGTTAACGGCTACGGCAATATCGTAAAAGAAATAACTCTCAACGGCAAAAAGGTGAAGGATATCAATAAAGCCATCATCCCTGCCAAAGCTAAAGGGGAGTACAATGTAGTAATCACAATGGCCGATAATGATATCACCCCATTGAAAGTTAATCGCACAGCCAATGTGAAAGCGCCTCTTACTCCGTTGGCTCGCTTCACCCACGATAGCGACATTGCGGCAGCTAATCCCGATGCACCCTACGAAAATACCCTACAATGGAATCCTATTGAATACATTTCCGGTTACATCGTATTGCGCGACGGTCAACGCATTGCAACTACACGCCAAACATCGTTTGACGCTTCAATTCCGGGTGTTTACCAAGTAATCGGGTTCGATAGCAATGGTGTTGAATCTTTCGCATCTGAACCTATCAACAATAGCCCGTCAGTTCGCATCAAACCATCGACAGTAACAACAGTCATGACCTCTAAAGAAGTGTCCTACCAACCTGAAAATGGCAAAATCAATGGCTTTACCGGCAAAGGATTTGCCGAAGTGGACCACAACGCTGCTCCGGTAGTGTTTGACGTTGAAGTTGCCAATGATGGCGATTACTTCTTCTCTTTGCGCTACGCCAATGGTAATGGTCCGGTTAACACCGAAAATAAATGCGCAATTCGTACTCTTTTCGTTGATGGTGTCAAAGCCGGGACCGTTGTGATGCCTCACCGCGGGGTTGCCAATTGGGACGATTGGGGCATGACCAATATCATACCTGTCAATCTCACTAAAGGCACTCACAAGGTGACAATCGAGATGATGCCATACGATGAGAATATGAACCTATCAACCAACCACGCTCTCATCGACGCTTTGATTTTGACAAACAAACAATAAGTACTCTAAATCTAAACTTAATAGATGCTGCGAGGCTCGCGCTTGCAGCATCTATTTTTTTGAACATAGCATGAAATCTGGCTAATCTCCAATATTCTTCCACTCGCTTTGAAAAATTATCAAGCAAGTTTTATGTTTTTACTTGCATATTTGTATATTTGCAACAGACAATAATACCATGAAGCAATGAAGCGACTTTTGATTTCTATATGGGACTTCTATGTTAGCGGTTTCAAGTCGATGACTTGGGGACGCCAGCTTTGGTGGCTGATACTGCTCAAGGTCATTATTTTATTTGCAGTGCTTAGAGCATTCTTCTTCACCCCGACACTTGCCGGGAAAAGCGAACAGGAGCGTATCGAGCACGTAGGCAATCAGTTAATAAATAATCAAAACAATAAACCTTAAATTTCAACTATTATGGTAGAATCGACATTAGTAGATTGGTCGAGACTGCAATTTGCACTTACGGCCGGATACCATTGGCTATTTGTCCCATTGACACTTGGATTGGCTATTATCATGGCCGTCATGGAAACTATCTACGTGAAAACCGGCGATGAGTTTTGGAAGCGAACAGCCAAATTCTGGATGAAACTCTTTGCCATCAACTTTGCAGTGGGTATCGCCACAGGTATCATTTTAGAATTTGAATTCGGTACCAACTGGAGCAATTATTCATGGTTTGTAGGTGATATATTTGGCGCACCACTTGCCATTGAGGGAATTTTTGCATTCTTCATGGAAGCAACATTCTTTGCCGTGATGTTTTTCGGGTGGAAGAAGGTGGGGAAGCGCACCCACTTGGCCGCAACATGGCTCACCGGCATCGGTGCTGCAATATCGGCAGTATGGATTCTTATCGCCAACTCATGGATGCAACATCCGGTGGGTATGGAATTTAACCCCGACACCGTGCGCCACGAAATGGTCGATTTCTGGGCTTTGGTACTAAATCCCGTTGCCATATCCAAATTTTTCCACTCTGTGTTCAGCGGTTGGATGACAGGGGCAATATTCGTTATCGGTATCAGTTGTTGGTACTTGCTCAAAGGTCGTGAAAAACGTTTTGCGCTGGCGAGCATCCGCGTGGCTGCTATCGTTGGTATTATAGGCACGGTAGCCGTGATTTTTAGTGGTGATAGCTCCGGTATTCATGTAGCAAAGTATCAGCCTATGAAACTTGCCGCTGCCGAAGGTCTTGAAAATGGTGGAGAAAAAGCTCCTTTCTCTATTATCCCAGGCGTGGAAGTGCCCGGCGCGTTGTCGATTCTTGCAACTCACGATATCAACGGATATGTACCGGGCATTAACAATATTCTCGACGGCTACACAACTCCCGACGGGGTGACTCATCCATCGGCCGACGAAAAGATTGCTCGAGGAAAAACAGCCATTGAAGCATTTGCAACATATCGCAGTCTTAAAGATACCGACCCGGAAGTGGCTGCAATAGCTCGACAGACTCTTGATGAAAATATTGAATACTTCGGCTATGGCTACATCGACTCTAAAGAGCAACTGGTACCCCCGGTAAATCTTGTGTATTGGGCTTTCCGTGTAATGATAGGTCTTGGTGGCTTCCTTCTGATGTTGATGATTGCAGTGTGGTGGTTCCAACGCAAGAAAAAGCTTGAAAGCAAGCGTTGGCTGCTTTGGATTGCATTGCTATCAATCCCATTGGTATATCTTGCCGGTCAAGCCGGTTGGATTGTAGCTGAGGTTGGGCGTCAGCCTTGGGTAATTGAAGGGTTGCTACCGGTAAATGCCGCGGTATCGAGCGTCAGCGTAGCTGCCGTGCAGACAACTTTCTGGATGTTTGTGGCAATCTTCACTCTATTCCTTGCCATTGAGTTGCGCATTATGATTAAGGCCGTTAAAAAAGGGCCCGACATTAAAAATGATTAATCCCTACAGCTATGATAACCTACGATTTTCTACAACACTACTGGTGGTTTCTCATATCTCTTTTAGGAGGTTTACTCGTCTTCTTGATGTTTGTTCAAGGGGGTAATGCTCTGATTTTCTTCGCCGGCAAAGATGAAGCCGAGCGTCAATTGATAGTAAACTCTACCGGAAGAAAGTGGGAGCTTACTTTTACCACTCTCGTGACCTTCGGTGGTGCATTTTTTGCGTCATTCCCGCTATTTTATAGCACCAGCTTCGGCGGCGCTTATTGGGTGTGGATTTTGATTCTCATCACTTTCGTTTTCCAAGCCGTCAGCTACGAATTCCAAAGCAAAAATGGCAACCTGCTTGGCAAAAAATCATTCCGCATTTTCTTGACTCTCAACGGGTGCCTTGCTCCGCTACTTATTGGCACTGCTGTGGGAACTTTTTTCACCGGCTCCGACTTTATCGTGAATAAAGCTGCCGTTGGCGATATTGCAGCCCCGGCAATCAGCCGTTGGGCAAATGCTTGGCATGGTCTTGAAGCTGTTGCCAATCCTTTCAATGTGGAATTTGGGTTGATGGTGATGTTCCTCGCCATCTCCCTTGGCGCGCTATATCTGATTAACAATATTGACAATGCAAAACTCGCCGCTCAATTGCGCAAAATCCTTCGCGTGTGTTTCATCGCTTTCTTGGTGTTGTTCCTCCTTGTAAGCTTTAATTTGATTACTATGGAGGGATTTGCCGTTGATGCTGATGGTGCTGTTACAATGGAGCAGGGCAAGTATTTAACCAACCTATTGGAAATGCCCGTCGTGTTGACATTGCTATTGGTTGGTGCCGTGATGCTCGTAGCAGGTGTTGGAATGACTCTTTTCAAAAATGGCTTCCGTCGCGGCATTTGGCTTGCCGGTCCCGGCACCGTATTCGCTGTCATGGCTCTATTCATGATTGTTGGCTATAACGGCACTGCTTATTACCCCTCAACAGCCGACTTGTCATCATCTTTGACATTGGCCAATAGTTCGTCGAGCGAATTTACATTAAGCACTATGGCAGTAGTTTCACTTATCATACCATTTGTATTGGCATATATCGTGTACTTCTGGCGTAAGATGGACAAGAAGTCAATCACTACTGAAGAGCTCGACAACTCTGAAAAATACTAATCTCGACATAGAGGCTTGACAGTCATATAACTTAGATGATAGTCATATGACTACGGCTTGATAGCCAACATATCTGAGGCTTGATAGTCTTATACAAAAATGAAATCGGCACCCCATCGGTTGCTGATTTCATTTTTATTCTCGCGCTGATTTGACAGTGAGAGGAGGAAATATTGCCATAATAGATATAATGACCGGGGATATTATCATCGCGGAATTATGAAACTATTAGGATTACTCGGTTGCAAGAACATAGAGTAATATATTGGCATATATACTACCTTATCGTTACGTTCAACATTTCCATCATTTGATAACAGAATGGCTTTTTTGATGTGATAATCCTCATTGTTTACAAACTTATCCAATGCTCGATGCCGTTTGAAATCCTTTCCCGATTTCACCTCAATAGGCATAGCACTAAGCGAGTCATAATTATCAACAAGAAAATCGACTTCTCCTTTAGTTTTATTATCATAGTATCTTAAAGCATAACCATGAGCGACGAGTTCCTGAGCGATTACCGTTTCATAGACAGCACCAAGATTAATACTATTGTCGCCACTCAACACGGCATTGATATTGTAGCGATATAATATATTTGTAAGAAGCCCCACATCATTCAAATATAATTTAATCAAAGATTTTTGCTCCGATTCTTTAAGAGGAAATTTGGGATTGGAGACGGCAAGCACCTCCAAGGATATACCGGAATCAATCAAGTATTCCAATTCGGCGTCATAATCGGATCTTCGTTTACCTTTTTTGTCCTCTATCTCACTATAGTAAAGGCGTTTTTTCTTATTTTCCATATTAGATGGAATCATTTCATATATACGCTTTATCTTCAATGAGTTTTCGCTGTCATACTGCGAAGCGTCGCCTTTATATAATTCATAAATTTCATCTTGTAC
>CAYWXG010000065.1:0-10201 GCA_964462445.1 uncultured Barnesiella sp.
TAATATTATATTTAAATATTAACGAAAAACGTTGCGTTTCTATTTGGATTCTTTAGTATATTGATGGTTGGACTAACTAAATTTATTAAAATCAGCCATTCATTAATTACGCCAAGGGATTCCAACCTTGAGCCGAAATTTCTATTTCATTTCCATCTCGCGTAATCATTGCACACCCTAACGATTTATCAGTTATATGCCCTATAACCTTAACGCCGGGAATTGCTTTAACTTTATCATGACAATGAAGGGGCACAGTAAACAATAGTTCGTAGTCCTCTCCTCCATTCATAGCTGCGGTAACTAAATTCATATTTAACTCCTCTGCCATAATTGCGGTCTGATAATCAATAGGTATTCTATCCTCATATACTCGGCAACCGGTTCCCGATGCGGTGCAAATATGAAGAAGTTCCGACGACAATCCATCTGAAACATCCATCATGGCAGTTGGCAAAATATCGGCTTTTGCTAATTCTGCAATGATATCTTTTCGTGCCTCCGGCTTAAGTTGGCGCTCTACAAGATATTCTTTGCCTTGGAATGCAGGTATAAAATCCTTTGCTCCTGCCGACGCCACCTTTTCTCGTTCAAGTAGCTGCAATCCCATATAAGCTGCACCCAAATCTCCGGAAACACATATCAAATCCGTTTCACGAGCTCCTGAACGATACACTATCTTATCCTTTTGAGCCTCTCCTATACAAGTTATAGATATTACCAATCCCGAGCGAGAAGTTGTTGTATCACCACCAACAAGGTCCACGCCATATATTTCACAGGCAAGACGAATCCCGGCATATAGTGCATCCATATGCTCTACCGTAAACCGTTTTGAGATTCCTAACGAAACAGTAATTTGACGAGGAACGGCATTCATTGCATATAAATCAGAAAAATTCACTACTGCGGATTTATATCCCAAATGTTTTAGTGGTACATATGTCAAATCGAAGTGAACTCCTTCAACCAATAAATCAGTACTTACTAAAACCTCAGAGTCTGGATAGTGCATTACCGCACAATCATCACCAACACCTTTAATCGTGGACTTATTTACTATTTCAATACCTTCTGTCAGATGTTTGATTAATCCAAATTCTCCTAATGTTGATATTTCTGTTTGCTTTTCTTCCATTTTTATATGCTTATTTTTAACAACAGGAAAGCGAATTGCCTTCCTGTTGTATTATTGTAATATGTCGACTACGATTCTACAACTTTTCAATGAGTCCTTTGATTAATTCTACCATCATAGGCTCAGCCTTTTGAGCAGCAAGTTGCACTTCTTCATGAGTAGGCACTTCTGTTATATCCTTACCACCGAGGTCAGTAATTACGGAAATTCCATACACTTCCATTCCTGCATGATTAGCAACAATAACTTCAGGAACTGTCGACATTCCTACTGCATCGCCACCAATAACACGGAAGAATTCATATTCTGCCGGAGTTTCAAAAGTAGGGCCTGACGTGCCAACATATACTCCATGTTTTATTTCGATATTTTTAGACGCAGCGACTTCATCTGCAAGTTTAATTAAACGATGGCTATAAGCTTCTGTCATTGCGGGGAAACGCGGACCAAGTTCATTATAGTTTTTACCACGAAGAGGATTTTCCGGGAATAGATTAATATGGTCGGTAATAGTCATAATACAACCAACTTCAAAATCTTTGTTCATACCTCCGGCTGCATTCGATACGAACAGAGTTTCAACACCAAGGGCTTTGAATACTCTAACAGGGAAAGTGACCTGCTTCATATCGTAACCTTCATAATAGTGGAAGCGTCCTTGCATCGCAATTACTCGTTTCCCCCCTAATGTGCCGAATATAAGATTTCCGCTATGGCCTTCAACTGTTGACACCGGGAAATTGGGAATTTCTGTATAAGGTATTATAACTTGATTCTCAATATGATTTCGCAAACCGCCAAGTCCTGTACCGAGTATTATCGCGATACGGGGCATATCGCTTATGCGGGAATGTAGAAATTCCGCTGTTTGGTTAATCTTTTCTAACATAGTTCTGGTTTTTAAAATTATTGTTTTACTTTATAGCATAAATTTATCACATAATCAAATCCTTACAATCATAAAAAGTGCTATTTTGTCTTTGTTTTATCTGTTAGCATTTTTTTGAGTTCGTAATCAAAATTATCAGGTCTTACATTATCAAATTCAACTTCAATCGGCTGATAATAAATTGCAGATTTAAGATATTGCGGGAAATATGGATTACATGCCAATCTCACCGCATCTTTCTCGGTTGTGATGATTATCTTATTATCTGCATTTAATTCTTTAAAGCGGCGCTCTATCTCTTGAATATCTTTGCGAGTAAAATTATGATGATCCGGGAATATTTTCACTCTTACTCTGGCTGGATTTCGCTTAATCATCCTTACAAGTGGCTTGGGATTTGCTATGCCCGACACAATAAGTATTGCATCATTTTCATTCATCCATTGTAGAGTTGGTATATTAGTTGTTTGTTCCGGAAATACCGGTTTCAATGCCGGATATGAATACCTTGAGAAAAACAACTTCTGATATGGACATAACGCCAAATTATTATCAAAAATTCGATATTCCAATGGTGTTATTCGCTCCGGGCACTTTGTTATCACAACAAAATCTGCTCTATAGATTGCCCTAATAGACTCTCTCAATCGTCCTAATGGCAAAAGTTTATCCATAAAAATCGGACGATTAAACTCTGTCAGTACAATTGATATCGTTGGTTTTACATATCTATGCTGGAATGCATCATCAAGTACGATAAGGTTAATATCGGGATCTATACGCAGCAATTCTTCTATGCCATCACATCTGTTTTCACATACTGCAACCGAAACTTCTCGGCCGAATTTTTGATATATTTGATACGGCTCATCGCCTATATCCGTCGGCGTTGAACGTGATGTTGCAAGAACAAATCCTTTCGTTTTGCGTTTGTAGCCTCGACTTATCACTCCAATGTGATAATTATATTTTAATAAATTTATAACATATTCTGTATGGGGAGTTTTCCCCGTTCCTCCGGCTGCAATATTCCCAATAACGACAACAGGCACATCAAATGTTCGTTGTTTTAGTATGTGCCATTTAAACATAGTATTTCTTATACCTACACCGATACCATATAGCTTTGACATCGGAAGAAGTATAAAATTAGATACTATTTTATTGGCTGCCATGATTATTTTTCGTGCTTCGTTGATTTCGTGCTTTATTGATTTGCAAAATTTTTACAAAGATAATTGTTTAGTGCATCGTTATCAAGTATTTATTTAATTTTTTTAGACCAAAACCTAATATTTAAACGTTTTATATCTATTTTTCGTTCGGTTGAATTTTATATCGCTCATCAAAAATTGAAATGCAGCGCTAATCGCAATCCACTTTTATCTACACCCGGCGTATCTCGATAAGATAGTCGCCACACATAATCAATTCGTAGTATTCGAAAAATATTATCCAAACCCGCTGATATTTCCATATAGGGCGTTGATTTCATTTCTACCGGATTGGTTCCTGCCGGGAATTGGGGCAACCATTTATTATATTGAGGATTGTTCTTTTCACTTAAATCACCCCATACGCCTCGAAATGCAAAAACTTCTCGCAATTTAAGTTTCTTTAAATAAGGAACATAATTTAATATTGCACCATTTGCCCAATAAGTAAAATCAAACACCACAAAGGAATCAGTAATAAACTCCATCGGCGATAGCAAATTGAAACATTCCGGCTGAATTGTATATGACAGATTCGCATTAGGAATAAGCAGTGCTGTATATGGTGTAGTGCTCCAAACGTGCCCACCCTTCAACATTGCGTCAACATAACCAAATGCCGACAGCCAAAAGCGTTTTTGGAAACTCACCTCTGTCTTATTTATTGTGTATCTTGACCCACCTAATTTCCCTCCCGGAGCATAGGTATGAGATATCTGAAATATCGGAGCATCAAGATTTACCGGGATTCTATGACTTTTTGTTTGCACATACTTTTCACCGGGAGCATATCTTAGCGTCAATGTAATCGGAGTAAAATCCAAATGGCTATCACTATTTCCATTACTATA
The DNA here is from genome assembly GCA_964462445.1 of uncultured Barnesiella sp. Taxonomy (GTDB): domain Bacteria; phylum Bacteroidota; class Bacteroidia; order Bacteroidales; family Muribaculaceae; genus JAGBWK01. Next base: position 4,093 of record CAYWXG010000065.1, read on the forward strand.
TTTAAACGGCAAATATTTTGTAGCTTCCTGACGTATATGGGATAGAGATGCTGTTATAGAAAGATTATTCTCCAACTCAAGTTTATATTCTAATGCAGTCGTACGTTGGTACATTTTCAACGTATCCGGCATTCGCTTAAATGATAGAAAAAAGTTATCAGGATTCGTAAATTCGTATTTTTGACCTATGGCCTCTGTATCATATTTATGACTTAAGCGTAAAGAATGTATCGGAAACTCTCGAGAATGACGTTTCTTTTCATTAAAAGAATATTCCAACTCTCCGTAATATTTCAATTTATTATCTTTTGTTCCATAGGCGGCATAGCCACGTCCAAACCAATGCTTGCTTAGGTTGGCGGTAGAAACACCCCCTATACGAAATCTTGCACCTTCTATATCATTAAAACTCACCAATGTATTAACCGGACCAAATTCAACCTTATCCTTTTTCCCCAACGGAACATATCCCGACACTAATATTTCAAGCCCCTTCTCAAACACTTTATAAGCAGTCAACGAACGTAAATCATTAAGCATTGTGCCAATTTCTCGTTCTGACACTTTTGCATCTCCCCTATATTGATCCCAAAAGCCATCATCTTTTAGAAATGCATCGGCCGAAGCATATGATTGACCTAATCTATTAAATAAATCCGGGCGATCAGCTTCATCAAAATTATGTCCGCTATATCGTGTATATTTTTGTGCATACAAGCCTTGTGTATTAGGTATAATTTCAAATTCAATAGTTAGCACATCGGATGTCTTCAACCTCGTTCCATCGACAAGTCGTTCAAACGATTGTTCAAGATTAAGTGTTTTCACATAGTTCACATTAATATGCGGGGACAATCTCATTTTAACATGACGAATAAACATTGTTGGGTCGTTCAGGGCAACAACCAACTTCCCGACAAACCCAAATGTTGCATTATTTCTTGGGACAAAACTCAATACTGCACAACTGTCATTATTCACAACAATTGTATCCGTAAGATAATATTTATAAAAATCCGGGCCAATTTTAGAGAGAGGGCTGACAAATCGATTTGTTAGCAACGTAATATCATTCTGATACAAGTCTACTTCTCGGAAAAAGTCCTCAAGAATTGTTTGAATAGCATCCTGATTGATAATATCATCTACACCTTTGCGACGCAATCCCGTAATATATTCTCTTGTTGCTGATGGTATTTTGCGATTATAGATTTGGGAAACTTTTTCTTTGATACTTATCGGCAAAATAGGACGACAGGTGACCTCCGAGGTATCTACATACTCATTTAAGAAACTAAATTTCTTCATCAACCCGTTCCCACCTCCGATTGTATCTGTTATATTATTTATTGCAAGCGTTATACATTCATAACGCTCAAAATTATAATTATCCTTTCGCATTGGATCTCCCAAATCAGCATTTTCTCGTATACGCGACACGAAGTCAACCGCAGGATTATTCTTCTTTGAGTAATGCTCTTTCCCCGGTTTCACTATTACTTCATCAAGATTTACAACATTGGCAAGCGTATCAGAAAACATCTCATGCGGAGCAGACCAGGACATCAATGATACACTCAACATTAATAGAAAAGAATAAAATATGCGAAGAAATGTACTATTGGGCTTGTGTTCCGCTTCATTATCCTCTTTACGCATGACATCTTTTCTAATATTCGACGATGCACTATGGACCATTCCACGAGTCCCATCATTCTTATTTATTGTATCAATTGTATGCATCAGTCGTTGGCGTTTCTCTCTATTGCCCGACACAGAAAACAAACTCTGCTGCACTGCATCTTTACTCACTATTTCATTCACTATCACTCCGGCTCTACGATAGGCACATCCTATTCGAAACAAGGATGCAACAGCCTTAACTGCCACTGATGTCAATGTTAAAGTGTCATCTGTAGCCTCTTCAATTGGGATTGTAACGCTACCATAATGTTGCGGCAACTCAGGTCGAAACGAATTTGTCTGAATAAACACCGTAACCGACTGAGCACAACCACCTTGACGACGCAATCTTAAAGCTACGATTTCACAATAATCCGATATTGCTGTTTTCAATTGCTCAACATCTTCAATTGACTTCTTATAACTCCGTGTTGCGCATATCTGATTGTTAAGTGGCTCTATATTTTTAATATCCACACATGATTCATCATTAAGTTCTCGCCAAGTGCGTTCAACTGCAATATTTACTAATTGCCGAACTTTTGAAAGCGACATATCGGCAAAATCAAGAGCTGAATTTATGTTATACTGGCGTAATCGCTTGCCGGTTCGTCGACCAATCCCCCAAACATCTTCTATTTGAATAAGCGACAATGCTTTGCGTCGTTTTTCTTCATTATCAATAATACAAACTCCTTTATAAGCCGGGTATTTCTTTGCAAAGCGAGCGGCGATTTTTGCTAATGTTTTTGTCGGGGCTATACCCAACGATGTTGGAATCCCGACATCTCGACGCACCTTAGCTACAATATTACGACCGGTAGCCTCCAATGCCTCTCCATCCAAATATGACATATCGAGAAACGCTTCATCAATAGAATATATTTCGATATCGGGAACTATCGTTCCAATAGTAGCCATTACTCGCGACGAGATATTTCCATATAGTTTGTGATTGCTCGATACCGTTACTACCCTATATCGTTCAATCAATTGTTTTATTTGATAAATTGGAATACCCCTTTTAATGCCTAACGCTTTAGCCTCATTGGACATTGCTACTGCACAACCATCGTTATTTGACATAACAACTACCGGCTTTCCTGCCAAATCGGGGCGGAAAAGTCGCTCACACGAAACAAAAAAGTTATTGCAGTCAATAAGTCCAATCATTGTAAATTTGGATTGCTAAAAAAAACTTTCTTCGTTACATTACTTCATCAATAATGTCTACATTTTCGTTTTATCAAATATGTCACAACACCCCAAATTTCAAAACGATTATCGTCGGTTATCATTATTGGGTCGAAGGTTTCATTTGCAGGAATCAACCACACTCTATCGGGTTCAATTTTTAAACGCTTCAATGTAAACTCGCCATCGACACAACACACCGCCAAATCTCCATCAGAAGGTTCTACAGCTCGGTCTATAACTATTAAATCGCCATCTTCAATCCCCTCTTCAATCATTGAATCCCCGTTTACTCGTCCATAAAACGTAGCGGCTGGGTGACGTACTACTTCTTGATTCAGGTCGATAGTTTCCGATAAATAATCTTGGGCCGGCGAAGGGAATCCGGCTTGAATACCATGATCTGCATAAGGTAATGGTAATTCCGACGCATTATCGGTTTGAGCTATCTCAATAACAGGTGTTGATAACGAGTTCATCGTTCTTTTACTTATAAAAATAGTTGCCAAGGTTTTAACACCCGACAACTATTTTATGTTTAGGAGATTATTCTCCTCTATTTCACTAAAATTAATAATTACGGGCAAAAATCACACGTTGAGTCGATGGACGTCCGGTAACCATACAAACTCCAGGCGTTTTATCGCCATCCAATGGTATACATCTGATAGTTGCTTTAGTTTCTTCCTTAACCTTTTCTTCAGTTTCAGAAGTACCATCCCAATGAGCAAGGATAAATCCTCCTTTTTCTATCTCAACTTTAAACTCCTCATAGGTATCCACAGTGCGTGTCATACTTTCACGATGAGATAATGCTTTTTGGAATATATTTTCCTGAATATCCTCAAGGAGGGTAGCCACTTTATCGGCAATTCCGGCAAATGGCATTGTTTCTTTCTCAAGAGTATCACGACGCATCACCTCTATTGTGCCTTCTTCAAGATCGCGTGCCCCTATAGCAAGTCTGACAGGCACACCTTTGAGTTCATAATCCGCAAACTTAAATCCGGGACGCTTGTTTTCAGCATCATCATACTTCACGCTGATACCTTTGCTACGAAGCTCTTCTACAACAGGAAGCACAGCTTTGGTAATTTCTGCCAATTGTTCCGAATTCTTAAAGATTGGAACAATCACTACTTGAATTGGCGCCAAATGAGGTGGAAGTACCAATCCATTATCATCAGAATGTGACATTATCAACGCACCCATCAAACGTGTTGACACACCCCAAGAGTTAGCCCACACATATTCAGGCTTATTGTCTTTATTCACAAATGTCACGTCAAATGCTTTTGCGAAGTTTTGACCAAGGTTGTGAGATGTTCCCGATTGAAGCGCCTTTCCATCCTGCATCATAGCTTCAATTGTATATGTATTGAGAGCTCCGGCAAAACGTTCATTCGCGGTTTTAACTCCCTTAATAACCGGCATTGCCATATATTTTTCGGCAAAGTCGGCATACAAGTTTATCATTTGCACGGTACGAGCTTCCGATTCTTCTGCTGTCTCATGTGCGCAGTGTCCTTCCTGCCAAAGGAATTCTGCCGTACGGAGGAACATACGGGTACGCATCTCCCAACGCATAACATTTGCCCACTGATTGCACAAAATAGGTAGATCGCGATATGAATGAATCCAATTTTTATATGTACCCCAAATAATTGTTTCCGAAGTTGGGCGAACAATTAATTCTTCTTCCAATCGAGCTTCCGGATCGACTATTACACCATTGCCGTTGGGGTCATTTTTCAATCGATAGTGTGTTACCACTGCACACTCTTTCGCAAATCCCTCAACATGCTCTGCTTCTCGGCATAGATATGATTTTGGAATGAGCAAAGGAAAGTATGCATTTTGAACTCCTGTTTCTTTAAACATTTTGTCGAGAGTCTGCTGCATCTTTTCCCATATTGCATATCCGTAGGGCTTTATAACCATGCATCCTCTCACTGCTGATTGCTCTGCCAAATCCGCCTTTACGACAAGTTCATTGTACCATTGCGAGTAGTTCTCGCTACGTTTGGTCAAATTTTTAAGTTCTTTAGCCATTATGTTTGGTGTTTAATTTTCTTTATTTTAGATGCAAATTTACTAATTATTATTCAGTCGAACAATATCCATTGTTCGCTATTATTTTTTACCTGCTTGACGCGCTTGGTTTAATAGCTCTTGCGATGGTACTATGAATATTTCCAAACGCCGATTTTTCATTCGATTGGCACGAGTGGTTGATTCTGCTATCGGAGAACTATATCCTTTTGGATATCCAACAATATTGTCGGCACTAAATCCGATTGATTCCAAATAGTCAAGCACGGCGACGGTTCGTCGTTCAGTCAAATCATATAGATACTCCTCCGAACCGGTGTCATCGGAATGTACGGCTATCACAATCTTAAATCTATCTATTGGTTGCGCATATTGCTTGAAATGTTCTAATTTTTTAGAAGCAGTTGACATTAATACCGTGTCATTCGGTGCAAAAAGTTCGTCGGTTGGAATTATAGCAATCACCACTTCCCCTTCACGCATAGTCTCTACCTCATATTTTGCATGATAAAGTGCCTCAGCAATTGTCTTCATATATGAGCGCACGTAGGAGCGCAACTTTGGACCCACCATTGGCATTCTTAGCTCGTTGTCAAACTCTTGCTCAATATCAACATATGTCTCACCGGTATCCTCTTCAGTTTGTGCCGAGGCATACAATTGTGAGCCAAAGAGTGTTGCAAAAAGAGCAACAACCAACATTAAGAATCGCTTCATTTTTATGAAATTATAACAGAGAGTCTTCATACTCTATTTCGGCATCTACAATTGTGGCGATATCCTCGCTTTTAATTAAAGCTTGACGATCTTTCTTCAACATTCGGGCAATGTAATCGCACAATTCGCTTGATATATCCTCATCTTCATCCGCCTCGAAATTCGCATCAATTTCAAGCAATCCATTTTCTTCATAATAATCCCAAATCATATCTATGACATTGAGAATTTCATCTTCGGGATAAGCTGATTTGCCGCTATCTTTTAATGCATTATTGATATATTCTACAGCTTTATTTTCGTCGTATAATTCCATTATTTTTTTATTTTAAGTCATAAGTGTCCACTAAAAAATCGAAATAGCTCTTTGAAATGATTGATATTTAATTTGTTACAGCAATTTTGCTCGCGAACGGACTTGAAATTATCTTTGCAGTCAAAATCAGCAAGTTATGTTTCAAGA
>CAYWXG010000066.1:0-10007 GCA_964462445.1 uncultured Barnesiella sp.
TCGGAAAGCAGCCCTAATTTTTCAACCGCTCAAAAAATTTTAGCGGACAGTAATAATTTGTAATCTTTTTTCGAAACTATATTGACATCTTAGCAAATGCCTAATGAGGATGTTATAGAGTAGAAAGAATAAGCTAACGTGGGAGGAATCTGTAAAAGAAACCTCCCACGTTAGATATATTTGCTGAAAAATTTATCCGAAACGGATATGATAGGATTGAGCTTTAAGCTTGATGGACCGGACGAAGAAGATCGTTGACCGTTTTAACGGGGTTGAAGGTTGATGCGGGGACTTCAACAAATATTGTGTTCCAATCGCTCATTGCTCCATTCCATAACCCGGGAAGTTCAAGGGCTTTAAGCGTACGGCCATGAAGCGATTTGGAGGAAATAAAACCAGTGTTATGATCAACATGGTCAACGAGATTGAATTTCTTTCCGTTAAAATCGTAGAGAGAGCAAACCAAGTCAACAGGATTGAAGTGAGTTGCATTATGCATCATTTCAACATACTCTTGATTTGTCATGTCAATCTGATTACTTTCAAGAATTTGCGGAGAAGTAGAACCGTCGGCATCGTAGATAATATATGGTCCACCGCCGGGTTCACCGGTGTTGCGCACTACACCACAAACACGAATAGGACGATTAAATTTTTCCTTGATATAGATAGCAAGCTCCGAGTCGTCCATGTGCTTCATCACATTATGACGAATATTGAGAGTATCGTGCATGAAAATAATCATTTCACGCAGATTTTCAATTGTATATTGTCCTGTTTCAAGTTTTTCGAGATATGCATTGATTTTATCGCGAACCATAAGAAGCACTCCACCAATTACTTTCTTATATTGCAAAGTATCGGCACGTTGAGAATCGGGCACGACGTTGTCGATATTTTTAATAAATACGATTGATGATTTAAGTTCGTTAAGATTTTCAATCAAAGCGCCATGCCCACCGGGACGAAAAACGAGATTTCCATTATCGCGGAATGGAGTGTTATCGGGATTTGCCGCGATAGTGTCGGTCGACGATTTCTGTTCTGATAATTCAATTTGATATTTTACACCAAATCGATTTTCCAATGTAGGAACAATTTGTTCTAATTTTGCGAGGAATTTTTCTCTATGCTCGGGCGAAACTGTAAAGTGAATTTTTACATTACCATCGATAGTTGCAACAGTTTGAGCAGCTTCAACGAGTTGTTCTTCGAGAGGTGTGCGAGCGCCCTCGTCGTAGTTGTGAAATTTCAAAAGTGCTTTCGGCAAGTTGCCATAGTTCAAACCATGAGAATTGACAATAGCAGAAATTACATCTTTCTCACGATTAGAAGCAATAAGTTCCTTTGCGGAAAGTCCGTATTTCTCTTTTAATATTGAATCAAGTTCAGTAGCAAAAGCGAACTTATCAATGTTAGCGATAACGTTTTCGACATCACTCCCTTCCGCAGGCCTTACCTCATCAGAGTCAACAAAAGAGAAAAGAGCTTTAAACATACGAGAAGCCGCCCCGGATGCGGGAACTAATTTTTCAGCGTCACCACCATGGGAAATATAATAATCCCACCGAGCGACAGATTTTTCTACTGCATCTTCATCAAGAACTACCACTCCGTTGCCGGGAGTCGCCGCACCTTGCAATTTAAGGAAAGGGAATCCGGTTACGAACTTTTCAAGTTGCTGTTTAACCGTTTCTACCTTTATACCTTTTTTCTCTAATTGAGTAATGTCAGATTTTGTTAACATGGTATTAATGTTTTTGAAATTAAATCGAATTAAATAATTATTTCATGCGTTTAAGCAGATTGTAGGATTGAGTAATCCCCAATTGCCCGGCACGTGACAGGTCGGCCGAACCGTCCTTTTTATTTCCAGATTTGTAATAGACAAAGCCACGATTGTAGTAAGCTTCACCAAAATCATATTTAAGTTCAATTGCTTTTGAGAACTCAGCGAGAGCAGCGTCGAGGTCGCCAAGGTCGGCATATAAAATACCTTTGTTGTAATGAGCGAATGGAGAGCGAGGCGAATATTCACTGACTTTATCGTAGTCGGCAAAAATGCTTCTAATACGAGCCATGTGGGTATGGTAAGAAGTATCGGCACTACTATCGGCAATTGCAAGTTGAAGTAGTTTAGTCAAAGCATTAGCTCGAGCAAAATAAGCCAAGGTGAAATCGGGCGCGAGCTCGATAGCTTTAGAGAAATCAGCAACAGCCGCCTCATAGTTGCACAAAATCATTTGGTCCATACCTCTACCAAAATAATCGACTGCGCGAGGTTGATGAGTTGCTAAATAGGAGTTATAATAATCAATCGAGTCTAAATGACGAGAGACGATATCGGGGTCATCGAGAGTTGGCTCGTTGTTAACAATTTGTATCAACATACGCAAAGCACGAGTAGAGTTCAAATTCTCAATCTCTTGCATAAAGTAGGTAGTTGGAGCAAGTTCGGTAGGAGAAGAATAATATGAAAGCATGAAAGGCTGTTGCATGCTAATGTTGACATTATAGTCCTGAACTTTTCCGCGAATGTTTTTATTGTTAAATTCCTGTTCTTGTTCTAATTCATTATCGGCAGTGATTAGTAACGAGAATCGGTTGGCAAAAATTTCCGCATTTTCTTCCGGAGAATGTTCCGTGGTATTGTTACTGTTGGAATTCGCAGCATTTTCTGTCAAAGATGCGTCGTTGTCGCTACTATTTGCGGCAGAACTTTTATTAAGGTCAAAATCTATTTTTTCCTTTTTGGCAAGAGCCATCGCTTTGTCGTAGTCGCGCATTGCTTGAGATTTATTTCCCATTTCGTCATAAATCTCAAATCGGAAGAACACCGGAGCCGACATATCGGGGAATGCCTCAATGACCTTATTAATATCGGCAATAGCTTTATCGTAGTTGCGAGTTGTGCGATACAGCATTGCACGATTATAGAGTGAACGAACGTCGTTAGGATCGATACGAAGCACTGTCGAGAAATCGGCAATAGCTTTATCGTTGTCGGCAACTTCTGAACGAAGCAATCCTCGGTTGAAATATGCGGTGGGATTAGTTGGGTCAAGAGTTATAGCATAATCATAGTCGGCCATTGCGCCAAAATAATCGTCGAGGTTGTAGCGCAGATAAGCACGATTTATATATAATCCCGACATTGTTGGTAGGAGTTTAATCGCAGCGTCGGTATCTTCTAAAGCAGCGGCAAAATCACCTTTTTGGTCAATCAATATACCGGCTCTTAAAATATAAGCATTTGGGAGATTTTTATTAATTGCAATAGCATGATTCAAGTCGGCTAAAGCCGCAACCGTGTCGTTCAAAGTGAGTTCAACTTTAGCACGCCCGATATAAGCATTGTCGTAGGAAGGAGACGTTTCGACGATGTGATTGAATGTAGCAAGAGCCGCTTCGGGCTCACCGGCAGCTTCTTGCGCCAAAGCTTTGTTGAATAAGAGATTTTTATTGTCGCGTAAAAGATTTAAAGCTTGGTCGTAGTCTTTTACCGCCCCATTAAAGTCGCCTAAATTTTGACGTGCCACACCTCTAACCTCGTAGCTATCGGTAATAAAGGGATTGATTTCGATAGAACGAGAAGCATCGGCTTCCGCGCCAATATAGTCGTCGAGATTTAGCAATGCAATAGCGCGAAATAGATATGCTCGCTCGGTGCGTGGCTTTGCTTCAATAACTCGATTAAAACATTGAATTGCCAATTCGTAATCTCCAAAATAAATCATATTCTGCCCCATACGCATCATTTGGTCGGTGTTGATTTGAGCCGAAGAATTAGCCGGCAACAACATAAACGCCAAAATCAAGAGATAGAAAATATGAGATATTTTACACATTTGGGAATAGGAATTTTTACAGAAACAAATTTAAGAATTATTTCCGAGTTGAATATATGAAGGGAGCAAAAAAATCATAACAAGCCGGAGAAATAACGAGATTATAACAACCTTTTTAAATTAATGACACGTAAGTTAAGAAATATTTATTACCTTTGCTTTAAAATAGAGCAACATCTATGACATTTGAAGAAGATATAAAGAATGCAGTTGAGGTTCTGAAACGTGGAGGAGTCATCCTATACCCTACCGATACGATATGGGGGATAGGGTGTGATGCCACAAATGCTAAGGCAGTAGAACGTATCTACGAGATAAAGCAGCGAGCAGATTCAAAGGCACTAATAGTGTTGTTGGGCAACAGCAATGATTTATATCGTTATGTAGATGAAGTGCCGGATGTGGCAATGGAGCTGTTGGAAGTCAGCGTCCGCCCCACTACCATCATCTACGATAGAGGTATCAATATGGCAAAAAATGTAACGGCTGAGGATGGCAGTATAGCGATACGCGTAAGTTCGAACCGTTTTTGTAGGCAGTTGTGTCGCGCCTTACGCCGTCCATTGGTTTCGACTTCAGCCAATATCAGTGGACAGGCATCTCCGGCGACATTCAAAAAGATTTCGCCAGAGATTATAAATGCAGTTGACTATGTAGTTGAACACCGAAGGAATGATTCAACAATAGCCAGTCCATCAATCATTATCAAAATTTCAAACGATTCAACATTTAAAATCATACGCAAGTGACAATCGAAAAGCGACAACGGGCGAAATGTATCATTGCCGATTTAATGGCATTGATTGTTGCAATATTGTTGTTCAACGTGTTGCGTTATGAATGGTTTATCGAAAATGTCGGAGAGTGGAGTCTCGTTGAGTTTCTCACGAGTAGGACCGTAATCCTCGGGGAGATTGTATTTCCGGTGATGATGCTTGTTATATATGCATTGTCGGGGGCATACTACAATGTGATGAAACGTTCGCGATTAGATGAATTGGTCAATACGATTTTCTCGACAGCAATCGGTTCGATTGTAATTTATTTCACAATACTCATTGATGATATAGTAGAAGATAAGGCGACTATCTATGAGATGTTGGGCACGCTGTGCTTAATCATCTCAATATTAGTTGGTGGAGTGAGAATGATCGTAACAACCCGATTAATCAAAAGGGTGCGGACAAAGAAATTGGGATACAATACGTTGTTAATCGGGGTCACACAATCTGCGGTCAATATGGTCAATAAGATTAATAATATGCCAAAGGCTCAAGGAGTCAATATTGTAGGATATATCAATCCGACCGACGAAGCCCCGACTTCACCCGATATCAAGCTTCCTGTATATCCAATCGAAGAAATAGAACGAGTTATTCAAGAGAATAATATTGTTAATTTAATCGTCATGCCTCATCGCGACGGGATGCATGCAACAATTCGCTTAATCAATCAGCTATTCCCGTTAGGAAAATCGATATTGGTATCGCCGTTGCTCATGCATGTAATAACGGGGAAATCGAGTTTCGGGAATGTCAGTGGCGAGCCACTAATCGATGTATCTCGACCGGATATATCCCCGGCAACCGCTTCATGCAAAAGAGCCGCAGATATATTAACCTCCATATTAGCACTTATATTGCTTTCGCCCTTATTTCTTGCAATAGCAATAGCCGTTAAGATAAAATCGCCCGGAGGGAATATATTTTATAAGCAGGAGCGTGTCGGCTATAGAAAGAAATTCTTTAATATACTGAAATTTCGCACGATGCACCGAGATGCGGAGGAAAACGGTCCGGCACTATCGTCGCCCGACGACCCAAGAATCACAACATTGGGACGTTTTCTACGCAAATATCGACTTGATGAATTGCCTCAGTTTTGGAATGTGCTGAAGGGGGAAATGTCGATAGTGGGTCCACGCCCCGAACGCGAATACTATATAAAGCAGATAGTAGAACAGGTGCCCTATTATACTCTCATTCACAATGTACGCCCTGGGATTACGTCATGGGGTATGGTGAAATATGGGTATGCCTCTACCGTAGAGCAAATGGTAGAGCGCTTGCAATATGATTTGGTATATATCGAAAATATTTCATTAGGAGTAGATGTCAAAATCATACTCTACACTATACGCACAGTTTTCACAGGAAAAGGGGTTTAGGACACCCCCCAAAGATGAACTGCAATTATAAAGTAAAAAGTGGGACGTAAAAAAAAGATACAAAAAACACCGCAATGGCTAATCCGATTTTTGGTATGGCGCGAACGACATATCAAAGAGAAGACCTTTGTTATAATATTAGCATTCATTGTAGGGTTGCTATGCGGATTCGCAGCGTTGTTGCTGAAATGGCTAATACATTTCATCGCCTCAATCGTAACCAGTCATGCCACAATTAATGAGGGAAATTATACGTATTTAATCTTCCCGATGATAGGTATTGTTCTTGCCGGGTTGTTTGTCAGATATGTTGTACGCGACAATATATCGCACGGAGTCACACGTGTGCTCCATGCGATATCGCAGAATAAGAGTCGCATGAAGCCACATAACATGTATTCGTCAATGGTGGCGAGTTCGGTGACGATAGGCTGTGGCGGGTCGGTTGGAGCCGAGGGTCCGATAGTATATACGGGAGCCTCAATTGGGTCGAATCTTGGGCAATTGTTCCATATGTCGCCACGCGTGCTTATGATATTGGTGGGGTGTGGCGCAGCAGCGGGTATTGCCGGCATTTTCAAAGCACCAATAGCAGGCTTGCTGTTCACGTTGGAAGTGTTGATGTTGGACTTGACGGCAGTGTCGGTGATGCCACTTCTTATTGCATCGATAACGGGAGCAACGGTAGCATATGTGTTCACCGGATATAATGTAGAATTTGATTTCACACAGAGTGAAATGTTTGTTACACAACGAATCCCATACGTCATAGCATTAGGGGTGTTTTGTGGATTAGTGTCGCTCTACTTCACGAAGGTGATGAACATGATGGAAAACTTTTTCCGTAAACGGTTGTCAACGCCATTGCAACGCACGCTGGTTGGAGGAAGTATATTGGCGGGTCTTGTGTTCTTATTTCCGCCACTCTATGGCGAAGGTTATGGAGCAATAAATGGTCTGCTCGATGGAGATACGTCGTCGATAGTAAATGGTTCGATATTCTATTCTGATGGAGATAATCCGTGGTTTATCTTGGCCTTTATCGGCATGATTGTGCTATTAAAAGGGTTTGCGACATCGGCAACGAATGGTGGTGGCGGTGTGGGAGGAACATTTGCGCCGTCGCTCTACGTTGGGTGTATGGCGGGCTTTTTCTTTGCATATCTATTAAATAATCTCGGGATAATCGATTTGTCGACAAAGAATTTCGCGTTGATGGGAATGGCCGGAGTAATGTCGGGCGTTATGCATGCTCCGTTGATGGCAATCTTCCTTACCGCGGAGATGACAGGCGGATATGATTTATTTTTGCCGTTGTTGATAGTGTCGACAATTTCGTATGTCACGATTAAGTTCTTCGAGCCATATAGCATTTACACCATGCGTTTGGCGCAGCGAGGAGAGCTTATCACGCACCACAAGGATAAAGCGGTGCTGACACTATTGAAGATGGATTCGGTGATAGAGACTGATTTCTTGCCTGTGAAGCCGGAGATGAGTTTGAAAGAGATGGTGGACGTGATAAGTCGCTCGAATCGCAATCTATTTCCGGTTGTCAATGATGAGGGGATATTGTTGGGTGTAGTACTACTTGATGATATCCGCAATATCATGTTCCGCCCTGATTTGTATCGAAGAATGTATGTAAGTAAGTTTATGTCGATGGCACCTGCAAAAATTGAGGTAGGTCAAACGATGGAAACGGTAATGAAGGTGTTTGACGATACGGGTGCATGGAATTTGCCGGTTGTGGAAAACGGCAAATATGTTGGGTTTGTATCGAAATCGAAGATATTCAATTCCTATCGGCGAGTTCTCCGCCACTATTCAGAGGACTAAGGGACATGAAATGGATTAGCAAGCTCTTTAAAAGAAAGAGGTTAATATTTAGGAATATTACTATGAAGAATGATATTCCTGGATTGCATTGTAATAAATTTATGCCTGCATATAAAAAATATGTAATTTTCACTAATATTAATTTGAAATCACAATGGGGCGAATGTATAAATAAAAATTACACCAAAATATTAGAGTTATTTACTACTCAAGGATTGAAATTTGTAAACTATCCAACTTTTATTTGTGAAAAAGAGAACCTTGAGTACACAACTCTAGCTTTTAATGCTCCTGATACAAAAGAATTTCACAATATAGATTTCGGGCGTTTATACCTTAACAATCCTCTGTTAGAACATATTGTATATAACCTTTCAATTCACCAACAAAGTTTAATATATTATTGGGGATATGACAATCAATTCTTCTATTTTACAGAATTTCAACTACCAATTAAACAAATATCAAAAAGGGCTCAACTAAAAATTATTAAAAGATATATAAGTGAACTTAATCGTAAAATAAACAATGGCTATAACTTTAAATTTATGGCTGAGAATAAAGATGGATTAACAACTTATATTCTTAAAAATTTAGACAATTGCATTAAAAATCTTCGATTGCTCGACATCTCAAGAACAACTATAAATCGAGCGCTTTGCTGCTTCCGAAGCTTAAGCCAAATGGTTATTACTAATGACAATCGTATTTTATTGCCTTTTTACGAGGTTGAGATTAAAATGTCACCATTACCCAAAGCTCTATATTTTTTATTTTTGAATCATCCAGAAGGTATTATATTGAAAAATATGCCTGACTATAAAGATGAATTATACAAAATATACCTTGCGTTGTCTCCTGCTGAAAACATAGACAAGATTAAAAAAAGTATTGATAAATTATGCGACCCTCTCGATAACTCAATAAATGAAAAATGCTCTCGAATCAGAGAAGCTTTTTTAAAATATTTTGAAGAAGACCTTGCCTGCATATACTATATTTCAGGAAATGCTGGAGAACTCCGATACATTTGGTTTGATCGTAATTTTGTACATATTGACATTAACTGGGATATCGATGAAGAAGAAAAAAATCAATATTATGTTCCATTAATTATGACTCCGCAAGCCTTGCAAGATATCTTAAAGGGTGAAATTTCGAACTAAATTTGCAACCGAAGCCCACAAAGCGATGTGTGGATATGTTCGAATAATTTACATTTAGGTTTGCAAATATTATAATATTCGCTATATTTGTCATATTATAAAACAAGAAATCAAATTTATGTAGATTATTTAAATTAACATATTATAGAAGTATTTACTTCTTACTTGTGATATTCGAAAAATCGCCAGTTTAAAGGATGCATCACAAAAGTAAGTAGGTGAATGTTCTCACCATCAGGTGTGGGCTTCTCTTATTTGTGTGATGCAGGTGTTTGGCGATACCTTCGAGTAACAATTTAAGAGTCGTTCACACCTTTAATTTATGTGAAATATGATATTGATTAATTATTTTATAAATTGTACCATTACAAAATAATAGCATAACGACATAGTGCAATATTATCCGTGCTAGCTCTTATTTGTTCAATAATAGGATTACCCAATTATATACTTGAATGCACCAAACGGTAATAAAAGTATCTAATCTGTGTATAAATAAAATAAAGAGGTTGGCACCATATTACCAACCTCGCATAACTTAATTCGGTTTGATGATACATATTTCATCACCTTCAATACTACCAGTTAGTAGTTCTTGTCTTAAAATGCTTTTAACTATTTCTCGAACAAGAGGTTTGCTATAAGTCTGGTCTTGATTATTAAGGTAACGATATAGGTCATTCAACTTGATAGTAAATTCTTGTGCTGGATATCTTAAAAATATGCTCAATACACAAGAAACATCAACATTTGGTTGATTAAATGAATTTGATATATTCATTTGTATTGATATTTGGACCACAAAGATATTCAATTTGTTTCAATCAACCAAACGACGGGTGGATATTTATATTCACCCGTTTATTCGTTTAATTCCTTGATACTTAGGATAAACTACAATGGCGGCGATTATCCCCTTAATATAAACTATTAAAAGGATATTCGCCGCCACGAGGGTTTACAGGAATTACCAAAGAGGATTATAAC
>CAYWXG010000067.1:0-8920 GCA_964462445.1 uncultured Barnesiella sp.
GTTGTTGATAACCAACTGACACTCTTTTGATTATTTTCGTCGAATTCACGTTAATAATCATTAATCCAACCAATTGCCTTTTCGGCACATTGTCCTAATGTATAATCGGAATGAAGTGTCTCTGATTGAATTTCATTTGACGATGTCGACGAGTTTTGTAATAACTCATCGACATCTGCTGTATTGCTATATTTAAGACTGCTTATAGAAACATCGGTTTGTTTTTCCAACAAAAGATATTGGCGCGAAGCAGTTGTTACATACAACTGAATGTTAGCATAGCGCTCAACATCGGATTGCGATGCGGTGTAGTCTGATTTGTCGGAAGTTTCTTGATGTTCAAGATAATGCATCAGTCTCATAGAGTAAGATGCCGGGCAGACAAAACCGACAGCCGTGTAGCCTTGCCACATTTCGAGCAAACGACTGAAAAGCGCTTGGTCATTAATTATTGATTGAGCCGAAGATTCATCTAACAAGACTAAATCGGCGTTGGCGTCAAGCGAATTAGATACATTATTAAATCGCTTGATCACATATGCCATTACGTCATCAATCGATGCCAAATTTATCACATTGCCTTCAAACGTTTGCGTCACTATATCCTCTTTTGGGAGATCGGGGAGCGACGGGATCTCATCTGGATCACTAAAATCAGGCTCATCGTTATCACATGAAGTGAAGTTCACAAATCCTATACATAATATCCAGATAATAAAAAATTTAGGAACCTTTTCATAAAATGTAACATTGAAGATTGTACCTTTAAATACTTTTTATTAATATATAAAAGTCTGAATTGTTCGGCAAAAACCAAAAATGACCATTCTCAGTTGATTTTACCATTATAGCAACCCGAGAATTGCATATTTTGGTAAAATCAGAAAATTGCGCAGTCGCAACCAAAAAAATCTCACGAACGAAAGACAAAATAGAGGGCGCCTTGATTTGAGACACCCTCTACTATTTGTTTGCAGTTAAGTGTCTTTCTATTTTATAGCTGCAACGAGAGCCTCAAATGCGGCATGAATGTTTTCGGCATCTTTCCCACCGGCTTGAGCAAATCCGGGTTGACCACCACCACCACCTTTTATCGCCTTAGCAGCATCACGCACAATTGCTGAAGCATTAAGACCACGAGCAACGATATCATCTGTCAACATTACGGTCAACAACGGTTTGCCTGCAACATCGGTAGTCGCAGCAACAAAGGCAGCGTTTTCGGGCATATGAGCACGAATAGCAAACGCTACATTTTTCACAACTTCCGGCAGACGTGTTCCGGTAAATGTCATTAGGTTTATTCCATTTACTAACGTTGCTGATTGTATAAGCGATTTTGCAATATTATTAACACGTTCTTGCATATACTCCTGAGCTTGCTCACGAAGTTGTGCATTTTCCTCAATTGCCTTTTTGATAGATTGCAATAGATTAGGAGCGTTGTTAAAGAGTTCTGCCATTTGGCGCAAAACTTCGGCAGTATCATCAATTGATTTTTCAACTTTAGCACCGGTGATAGCTTCAATACGGCGAATACCTGCAGCGATAGAACTTTCAGATATGATTTTAATCATACCAATATTACCGGTATTGTTTACGTGTGTACCCCCACACAATTCAACAGAACTACCATAACGGATAACACGCACTTCATCGCCATATTTTTCACCAAACAAAGCCATTGCTCCCATATTCATAGCTTCAGCAATGGGGACATTGCGATGTTCATCACGCGCAATTGCTTCACGTACCTTTTTGTTAGCGAGTTTTTCAACTTTAGAAATTTCTTCGGGGGTTAATTTCTGGAAGTGAGAGAAGTCGAAGCGAAGCAATTCGGGAGAAACAAATGAACCTTTTTGTTCAACATGAGAACCAAGCACCTCACGAAGCGACTCGTGAAGAAGGTGTGTAGCAGTGTGGTTGCATGAAGTGCCCAGACGAGCATCTTTGTTAATAGAAGCGACAAAAGTAGCAGAAGGATTGGCTGGCAATGTTTTAGAGAGATGAACGCCAATTCCATTCTCGCGTTTGGTATCGAATATTTCTATTTTGTCGTCTCCGCAAACAAGAGTACCACAATCTCCAACTTGTCCACCCATTTCGGCGTAGAAAGGAGTAGTAGCAAGAATTATTTGATAAAATTCTTGTTTCTTCTGTTTAATTTTACGATAACGGAGAATTTTCGTTTCTGCTTCGGTCATATCATAACCGACAAATTCTTGTTCACCTTCGTTGACTACAACCCAGTCGTCGGCCTCAACAGCAGCAGCACTGCGCGCACGCTGTTTTTGCGCAGCCATTTCACTGTCAAATTCCGCTTGGTTGAGCGTCATATTGTTTTCTTTGAGAATGAGCTGAGTAAGGTCAAGAGGGAAACCATATGTGTCGTAAAGAATAAATGCTTCTTTACCGGAAATTTCAGTTGAGCCATTAGCTTTAGCTTGGGCAATAGCGTTGTCGAGCAAACGGATTCCATTTTCAAGAGTGCGCAAGAAAGAATCTTCCTCTTCTTTGATTACTTTCATGATAAGATCGCGTTGCTTTCCAATTTCGGGATAAGCTTCACCCATCGACTCAATAAGAGTGTCGATGATGCGATACATAAATGGAGTACGTTGGTCAAGGAATGTGTAAGCATAGCGCACAGCACGGCGAAGAATACGACGGATAACGTATCCTGCCTTAGCGTTTGAGGGGAGTTGAGAGTCGGCAATAGAGAATGCAATTGTACGCACATGGTCGGCAATTACGCGCATTGCGACATCAACTTTAGCATCATCGCCATATTTTTTGCCTGATAGCTCAGCAATTTTAGAGATAAGGGGAGTAAAAACGTCGGTGTCGTAGTTAGATGTTTTACCCTGCAAAGCCATACAAAGACGTTCGAAGCCCATACCTGTATCAATAACCTTAGCAGGAAGAGATTCAAGAGAACCATCAGCTTTGCGGTTGAACTGCATGAATACGAGATTCCAGATTTCAATAACTTGGGGGTGGTCGTGATTTACGAGTTCTTTACCTGAGATAGCTGCGCGTTCTTCTTCGCTACGCAAGTCGATATGTATTTCTGAACAAGGTCCACATGGTCCTGTATCACCCATTTCCCAGAAATTATCGTGCTTGTTACCGTTGATGATATGGTCGGCAGGAAGATGTTTTTCCCAATAAGAAGCAGCTTCATTGTCGCGTTCAAGACCTTCTTCAGCAGACCCCTCAAAAACTGTAGCATACATACGATTGGGATCGAGATGAAGTACATCTACAAGGTATTCCCAAGCCCAATCAATAGCTTCAGCTTTGAAATAATCGCCAAACGACCAATTGCCCAACATTTCAAACATAGTGTGGTGATAGGTGTCGTGCCCAACCTCTTCGAGGTCGTTGTGTTTACCGGAAACGCGCAAGCATTTCTGAGAGTCGGCAACACGAGTGAATTTCGCGGCTTTATTTCCTAAAATAATGTCTTTAAATTGATTCATGCCCGCGTTGGTGAACATCAACGTGGGGTCATCTTTAATAACCATTGGAGCTGAGGGCACAATTTGGTGGCCTTTAGAACGGAAAAACTCCTTGAAAGACTCGCGTATTTCTTTAGCTGTCAACATATTGGAATAATAATATTGAGTGTAGGAATATAAATTTGCTTAAAATAATTGGCAAAATTACGTGTTTTTTGTTAAATTCGCAAATTGTAAGGGTTAATAGCATCGCTTTATGTGATTTATCCACACAAATAAATAAGGTTGCAATATGAGCAAAAAGATATATTACAGATATAACCCAACCACAGAGAACTATGAGAGGGTCTACCCTTCTCGGGGTCAACGTATATGGGCATGGACCAAATATCTTCTTGAAGGTATAGGTATCAGTGCCGGGATTCTAATATCGCTGTATATCTGTATAGATTTGCCCAAAGAGAAGCAACTACGCAAAGAGAATGAGGCATTGCAACATCAAATTGAAGAACTTAACTCAAGATTGATAACAGCAATTTCAGTGATGGACAACCTCTCGGAACGCGATAATAATTTTTATCGAGTAATTATGCAAACCGACCCATTGACAGCGCGTCAAAGATATAGCGGGCTTCCACGTCTTAGCACCGAAGCTTTCAATAATCTCAATGATAAAGAAAAATTGCAAGAGGTGACCAACAAATTAGCCCTACTTGAGCGACAAGTGTATGTTCAATCTCAATCATTTGACCGACTTGCAGAGGTTATAAATCAGAATATCGACCGTCTATCACATATTCCAGCAATACAACCGGTATCGGAAGAGGATATGACACAAATGGCATCGGGCTACGGATGGCGCATTGATCCTATATATGGCACATCAAAGCATCATGACGGGATGGATTTCGCGGCACCGATAGGTACACCGGTTTATGCAACCGGAGACGGGACAGTAACAAAAGCCGGATGGCACAATGCTTATGGCAATTGTATTGATATAAATCATGGGTACAGCTATACAACCCGCTTCGCCCACCTAAGCAAGATAAATGTAGTAGTGGGACAGAAGGTGAAACGAGGAGATGTCATAGGAGAAATTGGAAATACCGGAAAATCTACCGGCTCACATCTACATTATGAGGTTAGACTTAAAGGTGTTCCACAAAATCCGGTGAATTATTATTTTCAAGATCTCACCCCGGAAGAATATGCCAATATGGTCAATGCATCGGAGAATGCAGGTCACGTAATGGACTAATTTTAATGAACCCGATTTCGCGATTAAATCAAATATAATGGAAACGTTAGCTAAGAAATACTATAAAATTAGTGAAGTTGCAGAGATAATAGGATTGCCGGCTTCAACATTACGATTCTGGGAAAAAAATTTCACAATCATCAAGCCAAAGCGTAATAATCATGGCACACGATTCTATACCCCTGCGGATATTGAAAAGATACGCCATGTAGCATTCTTAGTCAAGGAAAAGGGTTTAAAAATTGAAGCCGCAGAACAGCAAATAAAGCATAATCACAAGGGGGTTTCACAAAAAGTAGAAGCAATAGAAAGTCTCAAGAAGATACGTTTGAAACTAAAGACGATGCTCGACGCACTCAACTCGCGCCGTCCAACAAATTAACAGCGTCTCGGAGGCAAGTTGTAACGCTTTGGATTTCTTTTATTATTTTGGTTGAAACGTCATTTTCAACATTTTAATTTGTTGTAAGATATATTCTCGAACAACGTCACAACGATTTTCTGCAGAAATATATTCGGGAGTTATACCATAGGATGAATACATAAATTTATGATGCTCGCTTAACATTTTAGCCTGTGATTGGTCAAAGCGTGTACCATCATCATAAAAATTTATATCTGATTCAAAAAAGAAATATTTGTCGGCTAAGACAACCTTCCGTTCACCAACGAGCTGTGAAATTATCTTATTCGATGAGAAGAGAAAAGTCAAATACGACAATGTAGTAATGTTGTCGGTATCCCATAAGATTATAGGGGTCGGTGGGTCATTCTTGACAGCCAATAACAGGTCGTTGTGTATTGTAAATATTTTCTTAAGGGTTTTTACTTCGCATAATTCGGATTTTCCCACCAAGCAACGACCAATCTCGGGAATCATCGTTACAAATCCATACTCCTCTTCCAACTGTTTGCAAACAGTTGACTTACCGGTACTCTCAGAGCCGCAGATGCAGATATGCCGCACATAACTTCGCTTTGCGGCAGGTGAAAGATAATCCCAATAACGGATAATATCACCTTTGATGTCTGTTGCAGAAATAGGCATATTCTCTCGTTTCTCATCATAGATGATGTAAGCAATGCCGAGATAGTCGGCCATATATTTTACATACATTTCGCTACCTATGATGACATCAATCTCGGAGAAATCATCTAACTCTGCTTTAAGGAACTCAGCCCATTCCTCGGATGACTTTATATCCGATACGGAAGATTCATTCAACTTTTCGGGGTCATATGATAGATTGCAAACATTGATAGAAACGTTTTGTATATAACTTTCAACAACCCACCATGCTCGTTCCGCGCTTGAAATTACCTCTCCATCATGACCTGTCACACATACAAAGACTGTTTCTGCCTGTGTAGCAGCAAAATCAATCAATGCCAAATGTCCTTTGTGCAAGGGCATAAACTTACCAATCACCAACGCTTTATTGTACTTTTTCATATCGCTTGTATTTTTGAATAAACTCCTTTGTCCCATATATTGCCAATAACATCATCACTCCGTATATTACCGTGTACTCCCACTCTCCACTCGTTATTCCAAGATAGATGTAAATAACATCCGAGAATAGGTATAAGAACCACGCATTCACATCTTGCTTAACCAACAAATAGGTCGCTACAATTGATACAGCCGTAGCAATGCTATCCAAGATAGGATTCTGCGACAGATTGGCATTTATTGCGTATACCAAGGCTGCAAGTAGCACGCTGATAATAATCGGCAGATATGGTTTCATCCATTGGATAGTTTCATCGTTTTTCTGCACAGAACTATTCCACCTGAAATGACCAATCACACACATAATAGCACTATAGGTATTGAAAGCAAACGACATATAATGCCCGCTCATAAAGAACATTATAGCAGTGATTGCCACACCTATGAAGCCGATACCCCAAGTGAGTCGATTATTTTTAGCAGCAAACCAAACTGAAAGTATATTCGCAATATTTACAATTGTCAATATCAAAATTTCCATCGCGCATCAATATGAAAGTTTCTCGGTGTATCTATGAAGTAAAGAGGTTCGGTTGCACCCATCATTCCATTGGAGAAACTGCGTTCATTAAACAAGTTGTTAATCTGAACTCCAAAAGTGAAGTTATTAAAGGAGTAGGATGCATTAGCACCGAAACGTATAGATGATTCTAATTGATAACTATTCGTCAATTCAAAATACATTTTACTGCGATAATTCATATCCACACCAATCTCAAAACCTTTGAAACCATAGACGACACTTTGATTCACCAACCAATTAGGGCTCATAGTGTGATTCAATGTTTCCGAAACAGTCACAACTTTGTTGATTGAGTATGACGAGGTGTTGCTTAAAATCAATCCTTTGACAGGCTCGTATGTAAGGTTGAGTTCGACACCTGTCCGATAGCTATTTTCTACATTCTCTCTTATCGGCAATCCGTTGGGTCCCATCTCCCCGTTCAAGATTAGTTCTTTTGAGAAATCCATATAGTAAAGATTCAGATTGCCTAAAATTTTATCACAAAATATATTGCATCCAAATTCATAATCAATAACCGACTCAGGTGTTGTAGTTACGATATCAATGAGATTTTCTTCACCGCCAAACATATCGCTTCTTGTCGGTTCTCTGTGTGTTTGAGTAATCGAAGCGTAAATGCTATGAACATTGTTAAATTGGTAAGATACGTTGCCGGACCAATTCAGAAAATCCCAGTTGACCTTATCAAAATCCACATCTCCACGATAATCAAAATCGGCGTGTCGATATTGGATATTGCCAACGACTTTAAAACCTTTGTATCTATATTCACCTTTGGCAAACAGGTTCACATCATTCTTATATCCTTTATTATTCCACATCTCATCGGTACTGAGATTGTTTGTTCCGATATGTCTGCGGTTAAAGGTAGAGGCATTAAGCCCTGTTGTAAGAGTGAAATCTCTAAAAAAGACCTTTGCCGCGATATTGCCGCCAATCATGTGATGACGCAGATTGTAGCAATCAATCTCATCGATATCTTGCCAAGAAGGGTCAATCACTCTCTGCATAAAATTATCCACATCAAAATAGTAGTGTCCGCTGAGTTGGTTGTAATATAACGATGCGGTAAAAGTCACATTATCTTTTATAAAGCCTTTGTATTGCAGTTTATTTATATTCTGCATAAACTTATCAGTTTCTGCCTCGGTACAACCATTGGAGCGGTCATTAATCATTATCTCTTCGAGAGACGAGCCTATCCAGCCCTGCCCATTACGCGACTGACCGATAAAACTAAACAACTCGATTGAATGACGCTCATTTAAGAAATATCCAACCTTTGCAAATGCAGATTGTGAGTTATTGTAAGCGTGGTCGCGATAGCCATCGGATTGCTGTTGCGTCGCTTTAAAGTGAACCGCCCATTTGCCTTTGAGTCCGCTATTGTATTCCTCACTGCTTTTGAATGTATTGAAACTTCCAAAACCCACATATACGCTCGACACTGTGTCGTGTTTAAGATTTACAGATTCGAAATCAATTGATCCTGCATAACCGGCGACACCGTTACCTGTAATTCTCGCACCACTTTCAATCTTTATAGAATGCATACTTGCTATCATATCAGGATAATTGGAGAAGTAGACACCCATATCCTCTCCCTCATTCAGTGGCATTCCATCAAGCGTCATGTTCACTCTCGTCTGATCCATCCCTCTCATACGGAAATATGCATATCCATACTCGTTCCCCGTATCGGAATAGGCAAATATGGAGGGCATACTACTCAATATAAATGAAGGTTCCTGCCCCTTGTTAGACTTCAATAAGTTCTCGCGACTGACAATATTACCTACTTTTGTATCAGTACGATAAAAACCAACCACATTAATTTCATCAAGATTGCGACAAGATGTAGAGTCTTGATTCAATGTAATCTCTGCAGTAGCACAAATACTTGACAAGATAAACAGGATAAAGATAAATTGTTTTTTCATTGAGGTAAGATTAGTGTGAAATTCATATAATAATTAAACCCTAAAATGTATCTAATCGAATCAACTGCCGGTGTATTGCAACTTAGAATTCGAACAAGCCAAAAGTCAATTGCGTATATTTTACGCAAAGATAGATATTATATTCTACTAATACAAATAATTTGTAATTATTTCTGTCCGCTAAAACTTGAATGCGTCAAAATAGCATAGCTCGGACGC
>CAYWXG010000068.1:0-8153 GCA_964462445.1 uncultured Barnesiella sp.
GTGAAATGTGTGGGATGTGGTGCATGTATCTCATCTTGTCCGGCACAAGTGTTGGAGCCGTCGACAGGAGAGTATGGATTGGTCAATTTGCTACATCCGGTAAAGAAATACGATGAGAGCTATTGTCGTTACAATTGTGTCAAGTGTACGGAAGTGTGCCCGACAGATGCGTTGGAAAGGCTAACCGTCGATGAAAAGCATAAATTTCGTGTAGGAATAGCAAGCGTCGATGCAGATGCTTGTATAGGATGTGGCTTGTGTGCAGAGCGGTGTCCGCGTAGGGTTATAACAATGGTGGTTCGAGGAGATAGGCAAGTGGCAAGTGTAGATCCGTCGGGATGTATAGGATGTGGCTCTTGTCAATATATCTGTCTGTCATCCCCAAAGAAAGCAATAAAAGTGAACGGAATTATAAATTGAGTTTACGATAAAATAGAAACAAGCTATAATCCTTCAAAAGAAGGGACCTAACATAAAACGAATATAAAGATGAAAAACAGAATTAGATTATTTGGATTAGCTGTAATAATATTGTCGTTGTCTATGCCGATGGTGGCAGCGGATAAGTTGTCGGGAACACCAATAGGTTCGACCTCAGTTGATTATTCAACAGGGACGGAATCAACGACTGTCAATACGGTAGCCAATGCTTTTGATGGCAAGTTGGATACATATTTTGCATCGTATGTAAGAAGTTATACATGGGTTGGTCTTGACTTGGGCGAGCAGCATGTTATAACGCGCGTAGGGTGGTCACCTCGAGATGATTGGCAAGGAGAGGAGCGAGTGAAGTTGGCAATGTTTGAAGGAGCCAACAGTCCTGACTTTATTGACGCCGTGCCATTGTATTTAATAACAGAGAAAGGTAAAATCGGACAGATGAGTTATGCCGATGTCGATTGTTCTCGCGGATTTCGTTATGTGCGTTATGTGGGACCGAATGATGCACGATGCAATGTTGCAGAGGTGGAATTTTATGGCGAAAAGGGTGAAGGAGATGATAGTAAGCTTCATCAAATCACAAACCTGCCTACCGTGATAATAAATACCGTGAATGCGGAAGAACCTTACGATAAGGAACATGATATAGTCAGCAATATAATAATCATATCGGAAAATGGGACGAATGTTCTTGAAGCACCCGGTGAGAGTCGTTTGCGAGGCAATAACAGCATGACACATCCCAAGAAGCCATATCGAATCAAATTTGATAAAAAGCAACAACCCCTTGATGCCCCAGCAAAAGCAAAGAAGTGGACGCTAATCAACAACTATGGGGATAAGACCTTGATGAGAAATATGATAGCGTTTGAGGTTGCAAGAAATGTCGGGATGGAATATGTGCCATATAGCCGTCCGGTCGATGTAATCCTCAATGGAGAATATAAAGGTTGCTATCAGTTGAGCGACCAAATAGAGGTGGGCGAAGGACGAGTGCCGGTTACCGAAATGGAGGAAACGGATATTGCCGACGAGGCACTCACCGGAGGTTATTTGATAGAGGTAGATGCGTATGCAAGTGGCGAAATATCATGGTTTCAGTCGAGTCGAGGTATTCCGGTAACGATAAAATCGCCCGATGATGATAAGATTACACCGGAGCAAACAAATTATATAAAAAGTTATTTCAATAAATTAGAGAATGCCGCCTATTCAGTGAAATATGATTCACCGACAACCGGTTATCGAACATTGCTTGATATAAATAGTTTCTTGCAACATTTTATAGTAGGAGAGGTGTCGGGTAATACGGATACTTATTGGAGTACGTATATGTACAAAAAGCGGAATGACCCGAAATTTTATGTAGGACCGGTGTGGGACTTTGATTTGGCATTTGAGAATGACAATCGAACATATCCTATCAACAATAAGACTTGCTATATTTATCAATGGGTGAATTCCTCGAGTGCCGGCACAATGGATGTGTTGGTGGAACGAATCGTAGTAAATGATACAAGAACCGCCGGAGATTTGTTGGAGATGTGGTCGGCAACAAGAGCAAATGGTTTGTCAGGAGAATCGTTGTGTGATTTTGTAGATAAATGGGCGGCAGAGATGGATGCGTCGCAACGATTGAATTTCATGCGCTGGGACATTTTGAATACGAAAGTGCATGAAAATCCACAGGCGTCGGGGTCCTATGAAGGTGAAGTTGCGTGGGTGAAAAATTATCTACGTGAGCGCATAGCATGGATGGACAACAAGATTGGATATGATCCATCGAGTGTTGGAACGATAGGTGTTGAAACCGATGACCTCTCGCTCACAGAAGAAGGAGAGTGGCGAGTGTATAATGTCGGCGGACAGGAGGTATATAGTATCGACGGAAAGTTAACAACAACGTCGTTGCTCCCCGGAATTTATATTGTGAAAGGAGTTGCGGCAGATAATCGAAGCGTAACGACAAAGATAGTAGTTAAATAATCGGAAAGTAAAACGGGAAGGGTACGGAGCCGATCTAATTCTTGAGAAAATCGCTTGCATATATCAAGAATTTTAGTGAATTTTGCGTAATATGTAGCATCAATCCGTGACTTTTAAAATTAAAAGTTCATTCCAAAAGTAGATATAGAAATGAAGCAATATTTAGAACTACTCAATCATATATTGACAACGGGAACAGATAAAGAGGATAGAACAGGGACCGGCACACGTTCGGTGTTTGGCTATCAAATGCGATTTAATCTATCGGAAGGGTTCCCGTTGCTGACAACAAAGAAGTTGCACTTGAAATCAATCATACATGAATTGTTATGGTTTTTGAAGGGTGATACTAATGTTAAGTATCTTCAGGACAACGGGGTCAGGATATGGAATGAATGGGCTGATGAGAATGGCGATTTGGGACATATCTACGGGTATCAATGGCGCTCGTGGCCGGCATACGACGGAACATTTATCGACCAGATTTCTGATGCCATAGACCAAATCAAAAATAATCCGTCGTCGCGCCGAATAATAGTGAGCGCGTGGAATGTCGGAGATATTCCATCAATGAAGTTGCCTCCGTGTCACGCGTTTTTTCAATTTTATGTAGCCGATGGGAAATTGTCATTGCAATTGTATCAGCGTTCGGCCGACACCTTCTTGGGTGTTCCGTTCAACATTGCGTCGTATGCGTTGTTGCTGATGATGGTGGCACAAGTGACAGGGCTTGAGGCAGGCGATTTTGTTCATACGATGGGAGATACGCATTTGTATAAAAATCATTTTGAGCAAGCGCAATTGCAGTTGACTCGCGAGCCGCGCAAGTTGCCACGCATGGTTATAAATCCGGAAGTGAAGAGTATCTTTGATTTCAAATATGAGGATTTCCAACTTGTGGACTATGACCCGCATCCTCATATTAAGGCAGAAGTGTCAGTTTAAAAAAACGAGGCAAGCGAATGGTAACGATAATAGCTGCAGTAGGTCGAGATAGGGCAATAGGTCGCAACGGCGACTTGGTGTTTTATGTGCGTGAGGATTTGCGCCATTTTAAAGCGTTGACCACGGGTCATACGATAGTGATGGGGCGAAAGACCTTTGAGTCGTTGCCAAAAGGGGCACTCCCCAATCGCAGAAATATTGTCATCACTCGCCAAAAGGATTACACAGCCCCCGGAATAGAGTGTGCGTCGTCGCTTGAAGAAGCTATTTCGATGTCGGCAGGGGAGGATGTGTTTGTGATAGGTGGTGGAGAGATATATCGTCAGGCGATGGCGGTGGCCGATTGCTTGGAGCTGACCTATGTTGATGCTGAGACGCCTGATGCCGATACCTACTTTCCGGAATATCTCACCGGTGAATGGAAAGAAACGTCGCGAAGCGAGGAGATGGTCGATGAAAAGAGCGGAGTGAGCTATTGGTTCATTTGTTATTGTCGGATTTAAGCGTTACCTTTGCAAGACTACAAACGCGAATAGACTCGCGAATGCAATAATTCCGCCCCGGTAGTTCAACGGATAGAATAGAGGTTTCCTAAACCTTTGATAGCAGTTCGATTCTGCTCCGGGGTACCATGCTAAAGGATAAATCAACTTGCACATATCAAGTTCATACAATTTGATTAAAATGTATGAAAAAATACCACAGAATCGGGTTCCCGAATTTGTGGTATTTTTTTGAATTGTTATTGTTTGATTTGGTTATTTAATCATGATTTTATGGGCGATTCCATTTTGAATAATGATGTAAAGTCCTGATGATAGTGAATTTAAGGCTTCATTTGATGCCGATTTTCTAATCATAATACCATTGCTATTATAAACATCAAACATTTCATTTTCATCTAATTCTATCATATTAATTCCAGATACGGCTTTTATATTACAATTAGCCGATAGATTGGATCCATCAAGAGTTTTCGCCGATATGATGCAATCACCGGGAGTCCAAATAGTCACAAAACCAGAATTGTCAACCGTTGCAATTTTTTCATCACTTGAACTCCATTGAAGAGTTTTATTAGTTGCGTTCTCAGGCAATATTGTCGCAGTAATTTCGAAATTACTATCCTCATGTCCGTTCCACTCAGTATAATCAAAAGTCAAAGATGAAACCAATATTGATTTTGCTTTCACTTCAATTGATTTACTTACTCTGTCGGCTTCGTTATAATTTTCATTGCCTGCTTGATTTGCGCGAATAGACACGTTGCCTGGTTTCAGAAACTCAACATACTTTTTGCTGCTTTGAGTAAATATCTCAGCGATTGTTTCATCTGTTGACGTATATTTAATATCGAGTCCGGAAGAACTTTCGGCTGTCAGTTCGATGATATCACCAACATGAATATCATCGAAAACCTGCGACCAAACTATTTCCTGATTTGCTTTTGTTATGGTTAACTGTCCACGCTCATATGTAAATGTATAATTTTGCGCCTCTGCTCCGTAAGGAATAATCGGATATATTCCCACATTGCTTGTTATAGTAGCAGTAGTTTCAATTGTGGGTTGTTTAGTTAAAACATCTTTAGTCTCATTATTCTTAAATCCGAAGAAAGAACAAGTGAATTCCGGATTTTCAGAGCCATATTGTCTCGAAGCATCGGAAGCAATTATAGTTAGTGGTGCAGGAGTAATTGTATATTTTGCAGGGACATTGGCTGTAGATTGCCATTCACCAATCTTAAAGTTAACATCAATGTTTGTATTGTATTCTCCAACATTTACATCTAATCCGGGAGAGTCAAATGATACTTCACTATTTTCAACATTATTTGTATATGAAAAATTAGGAGCCTTACCTGAATATTCATTAACTGTGTTATTTATGGTAATCAAATAATCCCTGTAGTAATCTTTTAATAAATTATCATAGCGCGAAGGATTTGGAACATAAATTTTAGAAACGGTTGTAGGAATGGATTTTTTTATTTGATCTGAAGTGTTATCAGAAATAGTAGTAAGCTTATCGGAAAGAATAAAGAGATTGGTCAATTTTTTCACAATCATTAAAAGCTGCATAACAAATTTCTGATATATTATTCCCAAGGAAAACATTCTCAAGGGCAGTGCAATTCTGAAGAAATCTAATAGGAATTTTTGAAATACCATTTCCAACAAAGACTGTTTTTAGGCCTAAACAATTACAGAATGTTTCACCGCTTAATTCTATTACATTATCTGGAATATAAACAGATACAAGTTTATTACTACCGTAAAAACTTGGTATTTTGGTAACGTATGGACCAAATTTAATCTCAGAAAGGGAAGAGCTCTCGCTAAAAGAAACGTTGTTAGAGATAGTTCTACCTATATATAGATATTGTAACGGCAGTACTCCAAGATTGACGTCACCCTCTATGGGAGTTTGTCCATCCTTAAAAGTAAGCTTAACTAGCTTCTTGCAATAAGATGTTATACTTGATGGGATAGTATTTATAGATGATGGAATAGATAATTCCGTTATATTTGAATTAATAAAAGCCTTTGAAGCTATTTCCGTTACAGTAAAAACTAACCCTTCGTAGTTAACTGATTCTGGAATAATCAGAGAACCAGCATATGCAGTATTCCCTGAGGTTAACGTACAAGTACGATTAGGAAGAGATGTAAGGTCAAAGTACAAACCATCGGATTCGAAGTCGTAGGCTTTTACTGATATGCAAGAGAATAATGCTGTAAGCAATATCCATAATTTTATTGACGTATTATTCATAATTAGTGTATTTTAGATGTTCTGCTTAAATATGATTTTAGTGCATTTATAATATGTTTGTCGGGGTGCTGCATGGGGTGGGATTTCCCAACTTTAGTTTGCCTTTCCTCTTTTAAGAACCTATCCCAACATTTTTTATAATCAGCAGGATAAGTAGCGATAAACTTTTCAAGAAAATCTTTCTCAGAATAATTGTCAGGTAATATTGAGATTATATTCTGTACTTTTTCGTCTACTTTAAGAATTACACTCATTGTCGAATTCTATTTCTTGGATTAGTTTAATTCGTATTCCAATCACATTGTCTTTTGCCGGCAGATTGCCCTCCTCATCTGCGACATGGGCAAGAGTTTTTTTTAAATCATCGGTAATCCTCAATTTCATTAATAAACTATTAGATGGGCAAGTGTCACATAAAAATATACCCTCATAATTTCGAGCAGTTGTAGTCACAACACAACGCTTCCCTTGTTTCCCGTCTGTTAAAATTAGATAATCTTCGATGTTCATGATAAGAAAATTGTGTGTTTCCAGTTCCCGAAGAAACGGTTTAGGTATGGACATAAAAAAGGTGTAGGAACTGTATCATTGTTTCATCCAGTTCTCAGGTCTTGGTCTACCTACTATACGGATAAAACAATAGCCCCACACCGATTTGCTATATAAACTGTCGGTCACGACAGGATATAAGCCATCAATGTGATGCTATTGCAAACCTTATCTTCGTATAGTTATCAGACGACCAAGTTAGAGAACTAAAGATAAAATTTCAATAACACCTTTTCTTAAAAATATAATCCTCAAGGTCAACTCTTTGACTCAATAGAGAATTCGCTGCAAAGATAGTAAAAATTTATTTTTAGGCAATATTGTCTTTACCTAAATATTTCACGATTTCGCACACTCATACTTAATTCAAAAAAAATCCTCGCGAGGGGATTGACCGACCTGCGAGGATTTTATGGTAGGATATATCTGAACTTAGATTCCGGTATATCTGGAATTAGATTTCGGTATAATTGGAATTATTTGATATATACTTTTGCCGTTTACGATGTGGATACCGTTAGAGGGGTTGGTGACCGATGTCAATCCGAAACAATAATAGAACGGACCTTGGTCAATCGAAGTTACGGAATTGGGGATGGTAATCGACGTCAATCCGTAGCAACCGGCAAACGCGGTATGGCCAATATCAGTGACGGAATAAGTTGTTTCGGAATAAGTTACCGTAGAGGGTATGTTTTAATTCATAAAGAAACGATTAATGTTAGGACATAAAAAGGGGAGAGGATTTTATTTGTATTTTATTCTAATCCATGGTCAACTTTTTGACTCAAAAGATGAATAATCGCATAGATAATAAAATTTTTATTTTAAGAGTTAAAATTAAGATTTTTGTTGATAATCATGCCTAAAAATTCGCTTGGAGATTATAAAGCACAAAATTGAAGGGAGCAAAAGGGGCAAAATGGCAAGTAGATCAATATTGTCCTAAATAATTTTTAGGCATAACCTATTACACAAAGTAGCAATACTTTGTAAAAATCACATGCGTAATACCCCCCTATGAAATAGTTTGGGTATCAGGCGGTGGCGTAAATGGCTCATTGAGCCACTTTTCGAGATCTATCTTAGTAAATGTATTCAATCTAAGCGATACGACGAGGTTTGCTAAAGCCCATTTGTATTTAGCCGTATGCTTAAGCCAACAGAGTAATAACATCGTTATCATCGCAGTCCAGATCTGTATCTCCACTGCATTGCGTGTTGTGCCAACAAAGCTCTTAACTCGCAGCAGTTGTTTGAGATTGCGAAAGAATATCTCTATCTGCCACCGCTGTCTGTATAGTTCGGCTATTGTCGATGCCGCCAACTTGAGGTTGTTTGTAAGCAGTTCTACGGTATATCCATGCTCTTCGTTCCAAACGGCTATGCGTCGCAATCGTTTGTGAAAACTCCAATAAGAAGTGCAAAAAGTATTTTGGTATAAAAATACTATGAAA
>CAYWXG010000069.1:0-7844 GCA_964462445.1 uncultured Barnesiella sp.
TTTTTCCAATCGGTTGGGGGTGTAGCGGAGTTGGGGTAGTGACCAATTGTAGCGGAGTGCGCCGATGCGGAGTGTGATTACGATGCCGGCGCAAAGTGATTGGGAGGTAACGTCGCTCCAGCCGAGCATATTGCTGCCCCAGTAGGCAAGTCCACCGGCAAGGCAGGCTGTGGCGTAGATGTCTTTGCGGAAGAAGAGGGGTTCTTCGTTGATGAGGATGTCGCGCAGCACGCCTCCAAAAGCCCCCGTTATCATGCCCATTATCATTGCTACCCACATAGGATAGTCTACGGCAAGAGATTTTTGTATTCCTATTACAACGAATAGCGCTAATCCGATTGTGTCGAAAATAAATAGCATTCGGTTCATGCTTATTAATATCCGGCGAAATGCTATTACTGTTCCTAATGCGAGTCCGGTGATGCCGAGATATACCCATGTCTGCATCCAAAACACCGGAATGTCGAGCAATAGGTCGCGCAAGGTGCCGCCTCCGATTGCGGTTACTAATCCTATGGTATATGCTCCGAAGAGGTCGAAGTTTTTGTATGCGGCAAGACGTATGCCACTTATGGCGCAGGCGAAGGTGCCGATTGCTTCTATGATGAACAAGAATGTTGTGGAATCCATGGTAGTGGTAGTGGTTGTGTTGGAGGGTTAACGTGAGCCTTTGTTGTAATATCGGCAGAGGTCGGTAATGGGGCAGTTAAGGCAGTCGGGCTTACGTGCTTTACACACGTATCGTCCGTGCAATATCAGCCAGTGGTGGGCTCGCGGTATATCTTTATCCGGGATATATTCTACGAGGGTACGTTCGGTTTGCAGCGGATTTCGGGAGTCGGTGGTCAGCCCTATACGTTCGCTGACACGAAACACATGGGTGTCGACAGCCATTGCCGCACGATTGAAAACAACGGCGAGCATTACGTTGGCTGTTTTGCGCCCTACGCCCGGCAGTTCCATTAGTGAGTCAATATCCGATGGCATCTCTCCTCCGAAGCGTTCTACGAGAGTTCGTGCCGCTCCTACGAGCGATTTCGCTTTATTGTTGGGGTAGGATATTGATTTTATGTAGGGGAAAATTTCGTCGGGGGTGGCTACAGCCATTGATTCTGCAGTGGGGTAGGCTTCGAAAAGTGCGGGAGTGACGATGTTGACGCGCTTGTCGGTGCATTGCGCCGAGAGAATCACAGCTACGAGCAGATGAAATGGTGTGTCGTAGTGAAGCTCCGTTTCAGGCGAAGGCATCGAAGCGGCGAAACGCTCCATGACGGCGGCATATCTTTCTTGTAGTGTCATTTTAGCAGTTTTTCGGTGGCGTTGTAGGCTAAAGCACACAATAAAAATCCTCCAATTATTGTCACTGCCACATAGAGACAGGCTTCGAGCGAGCGCCCGTTTCTGATGAGGTCAAAGCTATCCCATGCAAATGTGGAGTAGGTGGTAAATCCTCCGAGGATTCCGACGATAATTCCTTGATTAAGCCATGTGGATGGACCATATTTGTCGACTAATGCCCACGCGATTCCAATCAGTGCGCAGCCTGCAAGATTTATGGCAACAACAATCCATTGGCGATGGGAAGCATTGGCGAAGCAATATTGCAGAAAGAACCGGCACACGGCGCCTATGGCACCTCCGGCTCCCACTGTCAGTATTTGTCCCATGCCGGGCATAGCTCAAATGTTTAGCGAGTGTTAGGCATCGATAAATTCGTCGAGGAAGCGAACATCGTTTTCCGAGAACATACGCAAGTCTTTGACACGGTATTTTAAGTTGGTGATACGTTCGATACCCATACCGAGCGCAAAACCGGTGTATTCTTTAGAATCGATACCGCAAGCATCGAGTACATTGGGGTCTACCATACCGCATCCGAGAATTTCCACCCATCCGGTGCCTTTGCAGAATGCACATCCTTTACCACCGCAAAGGTCGCAAGAGATGTCCATTTCGGCTGATGGCTCGGTAAATGGGAAGTAGCTCGGGCGAAGACGTATTTTTGTGTCGGGTCCAAACATCTCGCGAGCGAAGTAAAGGAGAGTTTGGCGCAAATCGGCAAACGATACGTTCTTATCAACGTAGAGAGCTTCAACTTGGTGGAAGAAGCAGTGGGCGCGTGCAGAAATAGCTTCGTTGCGATAAACGCGGCCGGGGCAAATAATGCGAATAGGCGGCTGCGAATTTTCCATCACGCGAGTTTGTACTGATGAAGTGTGGGTGCGAAGAAGCACTTCGGGGTTGCTCTGAATGAAGAACGTGTCCTGCATATCGCGAGCGGGGTGGTCGGCAGCAAAGTTGAGCGATTCAAACACGTGCCAATCATCTTCAATTTCCGGACCTTCAGCGATAGTGAACCCGAGGCGACGGAATATAGCGATGATTTCTTCGCGCACCAATGATAGCGGATGGCGAGTGCCGAGGCGCATGGGGGCGGGAGTACGTGTGATATCGAGCCCTTCAAGTCCTGTGTCGGTTGAAGCGAGAGCGTCGCGCAAAGCGTTGATGCGCTCTGTGGCAAAATTTTTCAACTCGTTGAGCGCTTGACCTATTTCCTTTTTTTGGTCGGCAGGAACGGTGCGAAAGTCGTTGAAAAGTAGGGAAATTTCACCTTTCTTACTTAGATATTTTACGCGCAATGCTTCTACCTCTGCCTCGTTGGAGGCGGTAAGTCCCTCAATTTGAGCCTTAAGTGCAGTTATCTTGTTTATCATCAGTGTGTTATTTATTCTTTTTTTGAGAAATTATTAAAGGGGTGAGTATTGATATTTCATCTCCTTTAAGATGTGCAAAGTTACGAAATTTCCATATTATTTACTATCTTTGTAAACAAAATTAGCGTTAATCCCTGATTCGTAAACAATTTTTATGGTAAATGCTATGCTTACACGATTATATTTTTTACTTATCGCATTTATATTAGTAGGGTTGACTGCAAATGCTCAATCTCAAAAGACATATCGTTTTATCAATGGTCAGTGGGTTGAGGAGGTAGTTGATGCAACAATTTCATCCGATTCCATTGCTGTTGACGAAGATGATGAATGGGTCGATTATTTCAACATGCCCGACGGATTGCAGTCTGATAGCATACTGGCGAATAAGTTGGGAATCGACACTACAATCAATGTCAGCAATTTGATGTTGCCTCTGACGGCGTATGTCCCAATGGTATATGATGAATACGATATCAAGTTGTATGGCGACACCCTCAAAAACGGCAAGATTGAGGCTAAAGCAGCACCGAGTTATAACCCATTGGATTGGGTAAACGACCGAATTGAAGCAATGACGCGCTACAAGCAGTATCGCCAGCGTTACATGATTGACAATGTTGCAACCATCAAATATAACATTAACACATTGCCTGAAGCACCAAAGCGTTTTCGCGCCTTTGTCGACCCCTCAACAGCACATATCACAGTCGAAGAGATTGTTGTCGACCAATCGGAAGTGAAAAATACTGTTGATGCAGTTGAAGTGGATAAACGTCATTGGTTGCATAAATTCGACGGGTTGATACAATTTTCTCAAGCCTACAACTCTCCAAACTGGTATCAAGGTGGCAACAATAATCTTAATACCATAATTCAAGGGGTTTATAATATCAGGCTTAATCAAAGATTCCATCCCAAATTGTTGTTTGAAAATACGATTCAATACAAATTAGGTCTTAATAGCGCTCCCGACGACTCACTTCGCAATTATAGCATTTCTGAGGATATTTTCCAGATTAATTCTAAATTCGGTATTAAGGCTGCAAATCGTTGGTACTACTCAATGACATTGCAATTTAAAACGCAGTTGCTCAACAACTATTATAAAAATACTAACGACCTCTCAGCCTCATTCTTATCACCCGGAGAGCTCAACGTCGGTGTCGGTTTAACCTACGACTACTCAACACCTTCCGGCAAATTCAAAGCTAATGCTTCGTTGGCTCCATTGTCCTACAACTTGAAGATATGTACCAATGAAAGAATTGACGAAACGCGATTCGGCATCAAGGAGGGTCGCACTACCGAAAATCAATTTGGTAGTAACATCGACTGTCGATTGGAATGGAAAATCGCTCATAACATTAACTTTACTTCGCGTCTGACCGCCTTCACCAACTATAAATACGTGCAAGGCGACTTGGAAGGTACATTGTCCTTCTCAATAAACCGATTCTTGTCAACTCAGATTTATGCCCACTTGCGCTACGATTCTACAACGGGACGTCGCGACGATACCAAATGGCATAAATGGCAATTGCGTGAGGTGCTGAGTTTCGGATTTGCATACACTTTCGGTCGTCTATAATCCAATCCTATCGGCATGTGCAGATATCTTAAACTTTTCATAGTTTTATTGTTTGGTGTCATGGCCGCCAAGTCGTTGCATGCCGAGCCTGATGAACTTCAGCGCTATTTGGCATCGATAGCGCAAGAAAGAGATTCTATCAACGTCACAAATGCCGATGCTTATTTCTCCGGCTCTCGATTAGCTCCAATTGAGGGGGTGTGGCGAATTTCGGGAAGTGAAGGCATATTTGCTATTATTGCCGACCCTGCAACTATATTTTACAAATTGATTGTTGTTGACAGCCCCGACCAAAACGTTATTCCGGGAACGGTAATGGGAGCTTGTACTGAAGCCGGGCGACTAAATCATTTTGATGCACGAATATTTACAAAAGGCACCATTGAGAAGATGTCCTCTCCTAAGCGTTTCACAATCTCGTTATCTGAAGAAGGAAGATTGATTATTGTACCGGTAATCGACAAATTGAAGTTCAATCTCTGGCGACTTTTGCCCTATATGTTTCGTAATAGTGTGAGGCACGTTAATAATCGCCCCGACAATCTTGATGGCGCAATTAAAATTTTCCCTACTGATTTATCAACCCCTTCGGCTCCAAGATATTTATGAGAATATTGACCGTCATAGCATTGATAGCGTGCGTAGCAATAGCTACACTTGATGTGCAGGCTCGAAAGCAGCGCACAACCCGTAGCAACATCAATGGGCGCTCAGCGACAGTGGGGACGAGCGTCGAAGCAGTGGATTCATTTATGATTCCCGATAGTACCGAAGTGCTACTTTATGGCTACGACAAGCCGTTGCGCAGTCACCGTGAAACGGTTTTTGTTACCAACAATACCCGACACGGAATTAAAGCTGTAGCCATAACCGCGCAATATTTTGATAGTAAAGGACGTCAATTTCATCAAGCACACCGACGTATTGTAGTTGAAGTCCCTGCCGGAGAAACGCGTAAGGTTGATTTCCCGTCGTGGGACAAACAGCAATCGTTCTACTATGTAGGGTCGAAGCGTCCGCGCACGTCGGCAACCCCATATGACGTTGCTCTGTCGGTCGATACAATTTTTGTCAATACTAAATAACAGAATAATATCCAATTAAAATATATCAAAGCATGCAGATAAAGACTCCCATTGAGATTACAGATGCCGCAGTCGCAGTAGGAAATGCCAAAGTTGCACGCACTATGCACCAACCGGTGTCGATACTTGTTTCGGCAATGCTTGCCGGGGCTTTTATTGCTATTGGAGGTACATTGTCGTTGATTGTTGGCTTTGGTTTTCCTGAAATCACAGCCGGAAATCCCTCATTGCAACGTCTATTGAGCGGTATGATGTTCCCGATAGGGCTTATCCTTGTCGTAGTGCTGGGAACGGAACTTTTTACCGGGAATAATGCAATGTTGATGCCCGGCTATATGAAGCGAGATTTCCCACTTTCGGCTGTTGTGAGGAATTGGTCGATAGTCTATATAGGGAATATGATAGGCGCTGTTGCGTTCACTTGGCTCTTTGTGCATTTCGTAGGACTTACAGCCGGAGAGCCATATCATAGTGCTGCTGTAAATATAGGAGTAGCTAAAACATCTATGACGTGGC
Organism: uncultured Barnesiella sp.; assembly: GCA_964462445.1. Lineage (GTDB taxonomy): Bacteria > Bacteroidota > Bacteroidia > Bacteroidales > Muribaculaceae > JAGBWK01. The sequence goes on from CAYWXG010000069.1 coordinate 5,907, forward strand.
CTGTAGTGCTTGTAAAAGGGATAGGAGCCAATTGGTTTGTATGTTTAGGCGTGTGGCTTGCCCTTTCAGGCCATTCCTTCGTCGAGAAGGCTCTTGGTTGTTGGTTGCCGGTTATGGCTTTCGTTGCACTTGGCTATGAGCACTCCATTGCCAATATGTTCTATTTGCCACTTGCAATGATGGAAGGAGCACCGATAAGCATAGACACCTGTCTGACAAATAATATTTTACCGGCAACAATAGGTAATATAATTGGAGGCGCAATATTTGTAGGTTGTTTGCACACCTACCTTCATCATCGTCGCAAAGCCTCTTGATTAACGACCTTAAAATTTTTTTCAATCAAATTTGTAACAATCCGTTTAGATGTGCGTCTTCTGAGTGAAAGCAATGAAAGATGAACTTCTGACATCGGTATTTATGCGTATCAAAGGACGTCTGCGATTGACCGCCCAGCGCATTGTAAACGACGATGCTGTAGATGATGCTCTACAGGAGGCGTTTATGCGACTGTGGAGTCGACGCTCTGACTTTGATTCTTCGAATATTATAGAAGGGGTAGCGGTTACTACTGTGCGCAATATATGCTTAGATACCCTTCGCCGAAATGCAGTGCGACGTTATGACGATATCGATGAGACACCTTCAGCCGTAGCTGTTATTGATGATGACTCGGAGGAAATTCAAGCTCAATGCGAGCTTTATGGCGAAGTCTCGGCCCTTATAAATAGCCAATTGTCGGAACGTGACCGCAGAATTCTCTACCTTCGCGACCGTGAGTGATGGGTGGGAAATGGATGAAATTGCACAAGAAATGGGCATTTCTGAGGCGAATGTGCGTGTGATTCTTTCGCGCTCCCGAAAAACGATACGTCAAATATATCTCAAAGGGAAACACTGATATGGGAACAATTAAAAACAACTACAATCGAGAAGCTCTGTTGCGACTTATCGACCGTTATTTTGAAGCGGAAACTTCCCTCGAAGAGGAACGCTATCTTCGTCAACTATTAGTTGAAACCGACTGTGACGATACCGCCGTAGAGGCAGCTCGTGCTGTGATGGGTGTGTTTGCCATTGACCGCAAGATAGCCGATTGCAAGTCGCAAAAATCAGTTCTTAAACCCCAACGTAAATTGAGAGGAGCTCATTGGGCTGTAATTTCAGCGGTAGCCTCGGTCGCGATTATTATCGTGGCAGTTGTTCCCTTGATGAATAATGGTCAGAGTTCTAATCAAGAAATGTTGTCGGTGGCTTACGCCGGGGATTTGCACGACTCCATAGTGCAGCCGACTTCAGTCGAAAACACTCTTGATGCGCATCATAATTCTATGGCGATGATGACAATCAACAGTCCGGAAAGTCCCGCCGAAATAGATGCGTTGATTAAGAGTGAATTAGGTCTTATGGTTGAAGCTCAGAATTCAGTATACGAGTCAGTGGTAAACGACATCGCAACTATCTCGTCAATAATGAAATAATTAAAAATGCGATAATAATGAAAAGAATCATCTCTCTATTGATGCTTTGGGTGATAGGAGTTCCAATTTCGATTGCCCAGGGCCAACTAAATATAGCGAAGATATTTGATGGCAGGTATCACGATGAATCGCGGGCGAGCGAAACGCAAATTTCCGGCGATAAGTTGAGCCCGTATTCACTAACTCTTTATCGGTCTTTGACTCTAACGGATATGCCCGAAGAGGCCGCTAAAATAGAGCCATTGGTGACTCGAGATGGAGCTAAGGCTATTGACCGCGAAGTCTCTTATAGAGATGGGGGATTGTACTATGGATTTTATCAATTACAATGTCGCGGCGCAAAACAATGCTATCTTTTTTATCTTAACCAAAATCGTGCTAAGGGGAATAAGATTATTATTATTTAACGTGAATTCGACGAAAATAATCAAAAGAGTGTCAGTTGGTTATCAACAAC
>CAYWXG010000070.1:0-6686 GCA_964462445.1 uncultured Barnesiella sp.
AATATTATATTTAAATATTAACGAAAAACGTTGCGTTTCTATTTGGATTCTTTAATAAATGAACAAAATAGGCGAAACAACTATTCGTATCGCAAAATCGTAGCAGGTTTTAAACGAGAAATAATCATAGATGGGAATATCATCACGGCAGTTGCAACAATTATTGCTCCTAAATTAAGTGCCACTATTTGCCACAACTCAATCTTTACCGGGACAAATGAGATGTAATATGATTCCGGGTCAAGCGGTAATAATTGAAATTGCTGTTGCAATATGATTAGCAACAATGCTACAATGTTGCCAACAACAAGACCTTTAACTAGTACTTTTAAATCAAGCAAAATAAACACTCGACGTATAACCGAATCAGTTGCGCCAAGCATCTTTAATGTACCTATCATGTTGACACGTTCGAGGATAAGAATTATTAGCGATGCTATCAACGTGAACGAAGAAATAGCTGTCATTAGCACAAGTATCACCACAACATTGGTATCAAGCAATGATAACCAATTAAGATACATTGCGCCCGTATTAATAATGCTATTAACTTCAAGTGATTGTGCAAGTTCTTTGTCGTAATATGCCGAGTTTAGAGCAAGTTGCAGCGTTTGACTCAACGCAACAATGTCGCCATATTCCACACCTGACACTTCGAGAGATGTTGCAGAGCCATCAGGGATTCCTGCAATCTTTTTTAAAATAGATATTGATGAATAAGCTACGATCTTGTCATATTCATCAAAACCTGAATTGTAGATTCCAGAAATTTCAAAATTGCGAAGGCGTATCTTTTCCGCCACAAAAAAGCAAGTGCTTATTTTATCTCCGACCTGAATATTAAGCATCTCTGCGACTGTCGAAGAAATCACAATCTTATTAGGAGTCTTTATAAAATCAGGAATTTCTCCGGCAATAATATTTTCGGCAATAAAATCAATATGACCGTTATCGCTATAGCCACTAAAAACTACGGCCGCAAAACTTTCATCAGTTTTAAGCATTGCAGGCAGTTTCACTGATTCTTCAACCAATACGTTGGGCAAAACATTGCTCACAATCTTTTCAACAGCCTCAACATCATTAATAATGGGATGAGAACATGAAACATCGATGACTTCTGCGTTAATTGATATTGGCGCATTAAAGCCAATTAATTTATTTATTATTTCATGCTTAAAACCCGACGTAACTGCAATTGTTATAAGCATTATAATAACTGACAATACCACACCTGCTGTTGCTATTTTTATAGAAGTCTTGGTGCGATTGCCATTGTTATCGCTAAGTCGTAATCGACGGGCTATAAATAAATCAATTCGCATTTTTACGACCTAATGAATAGATAAGTTATCTAAGACGCAATTAGTAGAGCACTTATTAATTTATGCGGCCGGGATATACCTTCAATGCCTCTTTCAGAACTTTGAGTGCATGAGCCAAGTCCTCTTTATTGAGTACATATGCCATTCTAACTTCATTTTTTCCATGATTGGGATTGGCATAGAAACCTGCAGCCGGAGCCATAAAGATAGTAGCTCCTTCGTACTGAAAATCTTTTAAGCACCACGAACAGAATTTCTCAGCATCGTCAACCGGCAAACTAACAACCGTGTAAAATGCGCCCATAGGTATCGGAGAATAGCATCCCGGTATACGATTCAATCCATCAATAAGGAATTTACGCCGTTCTACATATTCATTATATGTCATCAACATATATTCCTTTGAGGCATCTATTGAAGCTTCTGCCACAATCTGTCCTAACAATGGAGGACTAAGACGTGCTTGACAGAATTTCATTACATTCTTTTTCAGCTCTTGATGCTTCGTAATTATCGCACCAATACGTATTCCACATTCGCTATAACGTTTTGACACGGAGTCTATCAATACTACTTGCTCCTCCACCCCTTTGAGATGAAATGCTGAGATATAGGGTGCTCCGGTGTAACAAAATTCGCGATATACTTCATCGGAGAACAGGAATAAATCGTGTTTCTTGACGATATCACGTATCTGATTCATCTCTTTTTGAGTATACAGATAACCGGTGGGGTTATTGGGATTGCATATCAAAACACCCTTAGTACGCTCCGTAATTAATGCTTCAAATTGTTCAATCGGAGGCAAAGCAAAACCTTCTTCAATCGACGAAGGGACGGTCACGATTTTAGCTCCTGCCGATATTGCAAAAGCCATATAATTAGCATATGCAGGTTCGGGGACAATAATTTCATCACCGGGATCAAGACATGCCATGAACGCGAATAACACAGCTTCCGATCCTCCTGTAGTAACAATTATATCATCAACATCAACATTTATATTGAAGCTCTTATAGTATTGTTGCAATTTCTTACGCAACGACAATAACCCTTCTGACGGGCTATATTCAAGAGTTGTTAGATTAATATTTTTAAGCGCATTAAGACCTTCTTCCGGCGAAGGGAGGTCGGGTTGTCCGATATTTAAATGGTAGACTTTAATCCCTTTAGCTTTAGCCTCATTGCTTAAGGGCACCAATTTACGTATTGGAGATGCGGGCATCTGCTCACCGCGTTGCGATATTTTGGGCATATTATTTTTTTATTGCATTATTTATATGTAGTTGTTGGTTTCAATATATGATTTCAACCAACACTTTGCTGTAAAATGTTGCAAAAAAATTTGCACAGCTACAATATTATGCAAAAATAATAATTTTTTAATTCATGAGCATAACCTCTCGCCATTTTGTTTCAAAAATAACTCCAATTTTATTATCTTTGTAAAAAAATTATACACGACTTCCAAATATGCTACATTTTCTTAAAAATATATTACAACTTGTCATTAACCCAGCTCGTGGTTGGGAAGATGTTTCGGGTGATGCTTCTGATCCTCAAGAGCTATGTCGTGTTGGGCTATATCCAATGTTGGCCATAAGTGCATTATCATGTGTTGGCGGTTTATGGAAACTCGATTCCGACACCACCTTAATCGCAATAATCCAAAATGCCATTATAACATTCACATCTTTCTTCGCTACCAAATTTTTCGCTGAGTTTATAATGGGGTTAACTATGGATAAAATATGTGATAAGCAACCCTCCTCTCGAAAAAATTCGACTATTGTAATTTATTCTCTCGCCATTTTATCCATCATTACAATTATATGCAACGTAGTACCATTAGATTTGGCTGTGCTTAATTTTTTACCCATTTATGTTGGATATATCCTGTTTAAAAGTATTAGATATGAATCGGTAGCCCACGATAAGCAAGGGCATTATATGTTCCTTACAATATTTACAATTATACTCCCTCCCTACCTGCTAACATTTATTTTTAACGTTATCAAGCCCTAAATTGCTACACGTTTAGCCTCAACTTGAAATTTTCACTATGAAGCTATCTAAAGATGTAAACATAAAGAATAAACGAGCCACCTTTGACTATGCTATTGGTGATACGTTTACCGCAGGCATTGTGCTTACCGGCACAGAAATTAAATCGATAAGATTAGGGAAAGCTTCTCTTGTCGACACTTTCTGTTATGTTGAAAATAGAGAGGTATGGATTAAAAACATGTATATAGCTGAATATTTCTACGGGACATATAATAATCACACTGCACGTCGCGATCGTAAGCTATTACTCAATCGCAAAGAAATTGCAAAACTTGAAAAATCAGGTAAAGAAACCGGTTTTACAATCGTTCCGCTACGATTATTTATAAATGATCGTGGGCTTGCAAAAATTGTGATTGGTATAGGTCGAGGTAAAAAGGAATATGACAAACGACAGTCAATCAAAGAACGTGAAGACAAACGGTCGATGGCGAGAATGTTTGAACGAAATTAATCGGCTTTGTATTATTTCTAAATTCTATTCAATATAAGCAATACTCGCTGTCCATCCTTAAGTGTAACTCCGGTTATTTTTAGTGCATCACCCTCTTTAACCTTAAGTTTTGCGCGAAGTTGAGATGCCGTAAGTGGGAAATTCCTGACGCTTACTGACGCTTCAGGATAATCTTTAGCCAAGCGCTTAATATATTTTGAATTATAAGGAACGACATTCTCTATCTTGTATTTTTTTCCGGGGAATTCATCAATAATGTAATTTGATGTGTAAAGATGAGTATTGGGGTGCAATGCTCCGACATTATATCTTTTGCATAATAATTTAAATGGGCCTGCTTTCATTATCATAGGAAACGGCTCATAAATATATTCGCCTGCAATCGGCTCGGAATATGACTCTGTAGCATTCGCTTCTTGCATTCTATTAAACACAAATCTACCCGATTCATTTACTGCAATAATATTGGTCGATTCGGTGTCATCTATTACATCGTGATTGATATGCACAAGAAGTTCGCGAACGTCCCCTTTTTCTTCCACGATATATATATTTGCTACGCGCTTTAAATCAGCAATAGTAGCAGCAATATCGAGCATTGGGGATAATTTAATCAAAATATTTGATGAGTGAGCCAACATCAATGGCAATATTTCAGCAACATCCGGAGTACAATCATGGATGTTATAAACGCGATTCCCTACATTATCTCTTCGTGCGGGATCTATAAAAATCCAATCAAAAGTTAATGACGTGTTTCGCAACCAATCTACACTATCAGCATTGATAATGGTAAAATTATTTAAATTTCGATAGTTGGCTCTGGCAAATTGGCACAATCTCTCATCTCGTTCAATTGCTGTTGTTTCAATATTATTTTGGAATGCAATTGTAGCAGAGTCCATACCAAGACCCATCGTCATGTCAAGGAGTCGGCAATTCTTAGGTAATAGTGAAGCATGGAAACATGCAACAGATAGCGATGTAGCCTGTTCTACGCTCAATGGCGACGGGAACCATTGCGGAACACTAAACTGTGATTCCGGGACTATACATCCGCCAATAGGTCGGCAACGACTAAATTTATCTCCGGCTTTAAGTCGACACTCTATCTGTGAAATCGCCTCTTTGATATCAGTTGAAGCGTTAGCATAGCGCAACCGCAACGTTGCCACATCGATATTTCGATTAGCTTCAATCCATTTTATGAAATTTTCATCAAAAAGAGGCATATCGTAATAGTAGGAATTGGGGTTTTTAAAATTTCCGGAAATTGAAAATATGTAAGGGAATTGTATCTATTAATGACATTATATCTCCCCTATGGAAAACAAATAACGAGCACAATACAATTGTTATAACTCTTGATTGTGCTCGTTATGTTTATTTGAAATTAAAACTATTATTCCTTAATAGCGGCAATACCGGGGAGAATTTTCCCTTCGATAGCTTCGAGAAGCGCACCACCACCGGTTGATACGTAAGATACTTTGTCAGCCAAACCGAATTTGTTAACACAAGCAACAGAGTCTCCACCACCTACAAGTGAGAATGCACCGTTTTCTGTAGCTTCAACAATTGCATCGGCAATTGCACGAGAACCTGCTGTGAAGTTATCAAATTCAAACACTCCGGCGGGACCATTCCAAAGAATAGTTTTTGCATTTTTGATGACATTAGCAAAAGATTCACGAGTGTTAGGTCCTGCATCAAGGCCTTCCCAACCTTCTGGAACAGCCATACATGATACGATTTGAGTGTTAGCATTATTATTGAAATCGTCAGCAGCAACACAATCTGTACCAAGCACGAGGTTTACTCCTTTATCTTTTGCTTTCTTCATGATGTCGAGAGCGAGGTCAAGTTTATCGTTTTCACAGATTGATTGACCAACATTTCCACCCATAGCTTTAGCAAAAGTATACGTCATACCACCGCAAAGGATAAGGTTGTCCACTTTGTCCATAAGGTTTTCAATGATACCGATTTTGGTAGATACCTTAGAACCACCCATGATAGCAGTGAAGGGACGTTTGATATCACTAAGAATATTATCGACAGCTTTAACTTCTTTTTCCATAAGATAGCCAAGCATCTTGTTGTCGGCAGTAAAGTTTTCAGCGATAACAGCAGTAGAAGCGTGTTTGCGGTGAGCAGTACCGAATGCATCATTAACGTATACATCAGCGTAGCCAGCCAATTTTTTTGCGAAATCTTTTTGACGACCTTTCATTTCTTTCTTTGCAGCTTCGTAAGCAGGGTCTTCTTTGTCGATACCTACAGGCTTACCTTCTTCTTCAGGATAGAAACGCAAGTTTTCGAGCAACAAAACTTGGCCGGGTTGAAGATTAGCAGCAGCGTCTTCAGCGTTAGCACAGTCGGGTGCAAATATTACATCGCAACCAAGAGCCTTAGCTACATCGTCTTTAATTTGAGCAAGTGAAAATTTAGGATTAACTTTACCTTTGGGTTTGCCCATGTGAGACATAATGATAAGAGCGCCACCATCACCAAGAATTTTTTTCAAGGTGGGAAGAGCACCACGAATACGAGTGTCATCGGTGATTTTGCCATTCTCGTCCAAGGGTACATTAAAGTCCACGCGGACAATCGCCTTTTTACCGGCGAAATTGTAGTTGTCGATTGTCATTTTAATAGCTATTTTTTAATTAATTAAATAGACGAATTTTTCAATTGCAAAATTAGTGAATTTTTTCCTTATTCTTTCACAATTAACAAAAAAAAGCAGTCGATTAGAAGTTGAGCAACTCCGACATTTGGTCGCGCAATTTACGAGCTTCTTCTGCTGCACGTTCTGCAAAATCAGTTCCTGTTGAAGC
>CAYWXG010000071.1:0-6681 GCA_964462445.1 uncultured Barnesiella sp.
TATCTCTTACAAAGAGATATGCATCCCAATCCCCCACTACACAACCAACATCATCACCCGACCGCCCGATGGACTGGTCGCTTTTTATATTGTCCCTCATCCCGAAGCACGCGAAAGCGAAGGCCTATGGACCGAAGGCTTACTATGGACTGAGGGCTTACCAACCCTCATGCTCCCACCGCGCTAGCCTATGGTGCGAAGGCTTACCAGCCTTCGACCTACCCCGAATGGCTCCCTATGGACTAAAGCCTCCCTGCCCTCATGCTCCCACCGCGTCAGCCTATGGTGCGAAGGCTTACCAGCCTTCGTCCTATCCCGAATGGCTCCCTATGGACTAAAGCCTCCCAACCCTCATGCTCCCACCGCGCCAGCCCTATGGAGCGAAGGCCTACCGGCCTTCGACACTACAACGTAGGACCCGGCTTCCAAGGACAACACATAATAATCACAAACTAATTCCACCTCACTCCCCCACCCAATTGTGAATTGTGAATTGTGAATTGTGAATTATGAATTATGGGACGAAGGCTTCCCAGCCCTCATGCTTCCACCGCGTCAGCCTATGGTGCGAAGGCCTACCGGCCTTCGACACTACAACGTAGGACCCGGCATCCAAGGATAACACATAATAATCTCAACCTAATTCCACCTCACTCCCCCAATTATGAATTGTGAATTGTGAATTATGAATTATGGGACTAAAGCCTCCCAGCCCTCACATTCCCCTCTTCCAATCTCATCGTCGCATTTCAGCATCTTAATTCAATAATGTCAATGTTCGCTCCATTTCATTGCACAAAACTACAACAATCCACTACCACAAATGCGCGAAAATATAACACCCCCTACAAACAACAAAGCCGAACACATCATTCAATGTATTCGGCCTTTTATATTTCAACTATTCGGTTACTATGCGTTCTCCTCTACTCCTGCCAATTCAGGGTCTACAAGAATACGTCCGCAATATTCACAAACGATAATTTTCTTGCGCAACTTAATTTCGAGCTGCTTTTGCGGCGGGATACGATTGAAACAACCACCACATGCATTACGCTGGATATAAACTACACCCAAGCCATTACGTGCATTTTTACGAATACGCTTAAATGCCGACAATGTTCGTGCATCTACTTTAGGCTCCAATGCAAGGGCTTTTTCACGCAATCGCTCTTCATCTTGGCGAGTTTCAGATACGATTTCATCGAGTTCTGCTCGTTTTTCCACCAATATCTGCTCGCGATCATTCAGATTTTCCTCTGTAGTAGCAATATCACGATTACGTTGCTCCATCACTCGATTATACTCGTTGATGTGCTTCTCCGCAAGCTCTATCTCGAGAGTCTGAAACTCAACCTCTTTCGACAGCAAGTCAAATTCGCGATTGTTTCTGACATTGTCGAGTTGCTCTTTGTATCTCGCAATCTTATTCTGAGAATCATTTATCTTCTCTTTCTCAGTTGCCAGTTTATTCTTAAGCTCGGCAATCTCCTTATTGTAATTGACGATGCGCGTACGCAAGCCCTCTATATGGTCCTCAAGATCCTTTACCTCCAAGGGTAATTCGCCGCGTATCGTTTTAATTCTGTCAATTTCAGTTAGGATTGTCTGAAGTTCATACAACGATTTCAAACGTTCTTCAACCGTCAGTTGCTTTTCTTTTTCTTTTTTATCAGCCATCTTGCTTATAAATATATTATTGGATTTTTTTCTTGTTCTGAACAATAAAGTGCAAAGTTAGGAATTTTTTTTCTAATTATCTGATAAAAAATCTGTTTTGTGCACTCTTCACTCTCAAAATGTCCGATATCGATTAAAAATATCGACTTTGCATTGTCTATAAACTGATTATGTTTGCAGTCCGAAGCGATAAATGCATCTGCGCCTCTATCTATTGCCGTCGGCAACAAAAAGCCTCCGGCTCCGCCACATAACGCAACTACTTTTATACTACCCTTGTCGGGACTCAGCGACGAGCACCGAGCTACCGGCGAACCAAACGCTTCCCTCACTTGAGCCACAAACGCATCTCGCGACAGCGATTCACGCAACTCCCCAACTATGCCACTGCCTACACCTTCTTCATTCTTAGGCTCCAATGTCGAAACATTCTGCAGACCCAGCATTTCTGCCATCCTCCACGAGACCCCGTTAATCGGTGTGTTATCTGCCGATGTGTGACACGAGTATATCGCCACTCCTTCCTTTATTGCCGACACTATAACGCCTCCAACTCTATCATCAGGCACTACACTTTTTATCGGTGTAAATATCAACGGATGATGCGTCACGATAAGATTACAACCCTTCGCTACCGCCTCTGCAACTATTTCACTTGTCACATCCACACACAACAACACTCCGTTACAGGCCGACTTAACATCACCAACCTGCAACCCGGTGTTATCATAATGCTCTTGATAATGTGGGGGGAATACCTCTTCCAATGCATCTACCACATCTTTTATCAATATCTGCGACATAATTTACATCTTACCGAAATATCCGGAAATCAAGCGTATAGGTTTGATATATCAGGATTACATGCACTTTTGGTTGAGTTCATCTCCATTGCAAGCACATGCTACCATATCCATTGTTTATTCCTCAGTCAAATTTAAAGCCAAGTGAAGTTCATCGAGCTGCTTCTGATCAAGTATCGACGGAGCATCAAGCATCACATCACGTCCTGAATTATTTTTCGGGAACGCGATACAGTCTCGTATACTATCGAGACCGGCAAACAACGATACCCAGCGATCAAGACCATAAGCCAATCCGCCATGTGGTGGTGCCCCATATTTGAACGCATTCATCAAGAAACCAAACTGTTCTTGCGCCTTTTCTGGGGTAAAACCAAGTATCTCAAACATCTTTGCCTGCAATGCACTATCATGAATACGTATTGAGCCGCCACCCACTTCTACGCCATTGATTACCATATCATATGCATCTGCTCTGACTGCCGCAGGGTCACTATCAAGCAACGGCACATCTTCATCTTTGGGATGTGTGAACGGATGATGCATCGCCATCAAACGTTGCTCCTCGTCACTCCATTCAAACATCGGGAAATCGACAACCCACAGACACGCAAACTTATTCTTATCGCGCAATCCAAGTTGATTTGCCACTTCCAATCGCAATTCACACAATTGCTTGCGTGTCTTCATGATATCATCGCCCGACAATATCAAAATCAAGTCTCCGGGCTCTGCGCCAAACGCTGCCTTCATCTGCTGCAACACTTCCTGCTGATAGAATTTATCTACCGATGATTTCACGTTGCCATCTGCCTCTACGCGCGCATAAACCATACCCTTTGCTCCGATTTGCGGACGCTTCACATATTCGGTCAAAGCATCAAGCTGTTTACGTGTATACGACGCCGCGCCTTTTGCACAGATGCCTCCAATATATGACGCATTATCAAACACTCCGAAGCCGTAGCCCTTCATGACATCCATCAATTCAACAAACTTCATGTCAAATCGCAAATCTGGCTTATCCGACCCATAATATTTCATAGCATCGGCCCATGGCATACGAATGAACGGTTCGGTTAACTCAACGCCTCGGATTTCTTTAAATAAATGCTTTGCCATTCCCTCAAACAAGTTGATAATATCATCTTGCTCTACATAACTCATCTCGCAGTCTATTTGAGTAAACTCCGGCTGACGGTCGGCTCGCAAATCCTCGTCGCGGAAACATTTCACGATTTGGAAATAGCGATCCATTCCCGACACCATCAACAATTGCTTAAGTGTTTGCGGGCTCTGTGGCAACGCATAAAATTGTCCGGGGTTCATTCGAGATGGAACTACGAAATCTCGAGCACCCTCAGGTGTCGACCCAACCAACATTGGTGTCTCTATTTCAAGAAAACCTTGAGCGTCTAAATATCGACGCACCTCCATTGTCATTTGGTGGCGCAACTCTATATTCTTTCGCACACAATTGCGACGCAAATCTAAATAGCGATATCGCATTCTCAATTCATCGCCGCCATCTGTTTCATCTTCTATTGTAAACGGAGGAACCTCGCTCGAATTAAGGACTGTCAATTCACTCGCGATAATCTCTATTTCTCCGGTGGGCAATGACGCATTTTTAGATGAACGCTCAGCTACTTCTCCTTTGATTTGAACCACATACTCGCGTCCTAAATGATTCGACGCATCACACAACGACGCATCTACTGCATTATTAAACACTACTTGAGTTAGTCCATATCTATCGCGGAGGTCTACAAATGTCATACCGCCCATTTTGCGTACACGTTGCACCCAGCCCGACAAGGTAACTACTTTCCCTACATCACTAATGCGCAACTCGCCACACGTATTACTTCTATACATAAATTTTATGTGAATGATTTGATTTCTGTTATAATATAAATATCTATGGCACAGTAATTATAAACTGATTCTAAAAATTCTAATTTACAAAATTACAATATTTTTGCTATCACAATCCTAATTTCTACGTTTTTTTTACCCTTCGCTATAATTTTACCACTTTTTTTTAGCCCAACCTTCACTTCACTTTTTACTTTTTCTACTCAGCATCTCTCCAACCCTTCTCCATATTGATGGTTTATACGGTTTTATATGAACCGACACCCCATTATCTTCCTTATTCAAAAACAATATCGAAGAATGCATCACTATAGCAACATGCTTTTCAAAATCCAATATCTTACATATCGCCGACAACGCTATATCTCTAAATGGTGATTCTATCGGCACACTACCGACACGCAAACTATCACCCACCAACTCTATCTCATGACCCGGATGCAACCTTTCAAACAATAACTCAACCTCCAAATCATCAATCGACTTCTGACGCTTCCGATACCTCTTATAAATCTCCTTAATTACACTATTTGTTATCATAAGCAATTTAATTGAACAACTAACAGAAAAGACATTATATCACAATTATTCGCAAAACTTTGAGCGAAACTACTCCTTTAACAACACAGCATAAAAAAAGTTCACAAAATTAGAATAATTCCCACAAATTTTCCATCATTAAACCTTCAATACCATAGCCTTGAATCACCTTCACAACATTCCACCGCGTCAGCCCTATGGTGCGAAGGCCTACCGGCCTTCGACTTATCCCGGACGGCTCCCCTATGGACTGAGGGGCTCCGCGCCCTCACTTCGTGCGAAGCACGGGAAAGCGTAGCGTATTGTATAGAACCCCCACCTTGCTCCCCTGCCTCCAAAGCCCGGGACTACCAATATTTTCTACTACAAACTCTCCCGGATTGGCTATTCTGCCAACTCTACGATTTTCTCAAAGTCGCGCCAACCTTCCGTTTTTGCATACAATTCTTTTGCCCCTTTTGGCACATACAAAGTGCAATTACTTTTGACTGTATCCTTGAATACATCCCATCCAATTGGGAAAAGTTTCTCAGCGGGAATATGGGATATAATGCTTTCAAGTCCTCTACACCAAGCGAACGCTCTTTCTCCAATCGATGTCACACTATTAGGAATCACTATGCTCTCAAGTCCGCTACAGCCGGCGATCGCTCCTATCCCAATCTCTGTGACGCTATTCGGAATCACTATGCTTTCAAGTCCGCTACCAGAGAACGCACCTTCCCCAATCGACGTGACGCTATCAGGAATCACTATGCTTGTAAGCCCTCTACAACCTAGGAACGCTCTTCTTCCAATAGAAGTAACGCTATTCGGAATCTTAATACTAATAAGTCCGCTACACCAAGCGAACGCTCTTTCTCCAATCGATGTCACTCTATTCGGAATCACTATGCTTTCAAGTCCGCTACACTCAAAGAATGCATAATCCTCAATCGACGTAATGCTATCAGGAATCTTTGTATTTTGACACCCGGCAATAAGAGTATTAGTCTCAGTTTCAATTATTGCGTTGCAATTCTCTCGACTGTCATACTTACTATTTCCATTCTCTGCGTTGATACTTTTAAGTCCGCTACACCCTCTGAACGCTTTATCCCCAATCGCTGTGACGCTATTCGGTATCACAACGCTTTTAAGTCCGCTACACTCAGCGAACGCTTCTTCCCCAATCTCCGTAACGCTATTCGGAATCACAATGCTTGTAAGTCCTTCACACCCTTTGAATGCTCCTTCCCCAATCAACGTAACACTATCCGGAATCACAATGCTTGTAAGTCCGCGACAATATTCAAACGCTTCTTTTCCAATCGACGAAACGCTATTCGGAATCACAATGCTTTCTAGTCCGCTACACCAAGCAAACGCACCTTCCCCAATCGACGTGACGCTATTTGGTATCTCAATGCTTGTAAATTCTTCACACCCTTTGAATGCTTCTTCCCCAATCGACGTGACGCTATCCGGAATAACAATGCTTGCAAGTCCGTTGCTCCAATAGTACTTATAAAACGCACATTTCCCAATCGACGTTATAACATAAGTCGTGCCATTATAGTCAACCGTTGAAGGGATAACGACTGTGCTTTTATAAGAGTGTGCTACTTCTACTGTTTTGTTCTCAACCGATGTAACTTTGAAGTAGATTCTGGCCACTTCAAATTCAGAATCTAATTTGGGTGTTTCCATATATTTTTATTTAAATAAAAATTTATTCCCACAAATATACGAATAAGCGAGCAAAAACATGAAACTTGTTTCTTTGTTTTTAACGCGAGCG
>CAYWXG010000072.1:0-5546 GCA_964462445.1 uncultured Barnesiella sp.
CAATGATGTGTGTATATTTGTATATGAAACGGAACCAGAATTTCAGGAACTGGTCGTTGATTGAGTAATGGACATTCTTGTTGCTTGACTTTTCGTTGATTGGTTGCATCTTACTTATCAAACCATACTCCTCGCTTAGGTTTTTCAGGTAGCCGGACATCTCTTTTTTATTGAGTGCGCTTTCAAGTTCCGAACGTGTATTCCGACCTTGAGATATAAGGGTCAGAATTGAAAAATATATGCCATAGTCTTTGCCGAATTCATCTACAAGCATATTCTTCCCCTCTAATAAAAAATATGAGTCTCGTTCGAAAATCATTCCCAACATCTTTTTCTCAGTAAATTTCTTTCTGTCAATAAACAACTCAACATATTTTGCCACACCGCCGGTTAGGGTGTAGAGCGCCAATAAGTCGCTTTTCTTATAGCCGGGGCAGTATTCCTCCATTATCGCTTTTAATACGGTGGGATTAAACGGGCGTACGTGTATTGTCTCTGTTTGGCGTCCGAACAGTGGTTGCTTTTTATCCTTGAAAATCTTATTCATCAAGGTATTCACAGAACCTGCCACAATCAGGTTGATGTGAGCCGTATTTTTATAACTATCCCATATGTTTTGCATATCGGAATAGATAGATGAATTTACCCTATAGAAATCCTGGAACTCATCAATAAAAAGGTTGATATGCTGTGTCTGTGACAATTCCATAATGAATTTGAATACGGCAGCAAATGACATCCCCTTGCTGTCAAGCATTGGAATGTTGAGTTTTGTGCGAATCTCATCAACGAATATCTCGCATAAATCGGCTTCCGCTTTTCGTGCCACAAAGAAGTAGAGCATTGTCTTACCCTCATAAAACTTCTTGACCATCGCAGTTTTACCAATACGACGTCTTCCCGTTATGGTGGTAAATTGGGCAACATTATGAGATAGATCTTCTATATCTCGAAGCTTTTCAAACTCTTGTTCTCTATCAAAAAATCTCATACTTGAAAAATTTATCGTAATGGTGGTTACCGTAATGGCGATTACGATATTGCAAATATACAAATGTTTTTTTATTAAAACAAAAAAAATAGCTTTTTATGGGAATCGGATTAAAATTTGTGGCTATTTTAATGCTGTGCAAATAGGCGGAAACGGGTGTTATAGGGGTGAGTATATATAAAATGGTATCGGCCTTTTTCAATCCACAATTGCCATTTTATCACGGCGCAAAAAATAACGGGTTGCAGACTCTTGCTCGGCAACCCGTTGTGGCTTTCTTTTCAAGAATTATTTATTCGAAGATATGTTTTAGCTTGGAGAATAAACGTTGTATCGTTGATTCCGACGGCTTGATATTTTCGCTCTTCTTAAGCGATTCAACGGCGGCTTTGATATTATCATCTGCCTTTTCCGGAACATATACCATCACGTTGACAAGCTCATCGCCCGAACCGCGACCCTCGGTTGAGGGGAGCCCTTTTCCGCGCATGCGCAACACTTTGCCCGGTTGCGTGCCTGCTGCGATATTCAGTCGTGCTCGACCGTTTAGCGTTGGTACTTCTACCGACCCGCCCATGATTGCTGTCGGCAAATCGAGCATTAGATTGTAGATTATATCGTTTCCATCGCGAATTAATTCCGCATGCTTAATCTCTTCCACAACAACAATCAAGTCGCCATTTACTCCACCTCGGCGTGGCGCATTTCCTTTCCCTTTGATGGTTAGAGTCATGCCGTCGGCAACTCCTGCCGGGATATTGAAGCTTACCAATTGCTCTTTGTGTTCGGTACCA
Source organism: uncultured Barnesiella sp. (assembly GCA_964462445.1). GTDB lineage: Bacteria > Bacteroidota > Bacteroidia > Bacteroidales > Muribaculaceae > JAGBWK01. Next base: position 1,786 of record CAYWXG010000072.1, read on the forward strand.
TTGCCATTGCAATGTTCGCAATTTTGAGTGATTGTTTTACCCTCGCCACCGCAATTAGGGCAGATTGATTGCGATTGCATTGCACCGAAAATCGATTGTTGCACTTGAGTGATTACTCCGGTACCATGGCATGTGCTACATGTTGTAAATGCAGTGCCATCCTTCGCCCCTGTACCTTTACAATGTTCACACTTTACTTGTGTGGGTATTTTGAGCGTTTTTGAAATGCCGGTTGCTATTTCTTGAAGCGTAAGTTTTACCTTTATGCGCAAATCCGAACCGCGGCGAGTAGGCTTACGAGCCGAACGGCGTCCTCCTGTTGCTCCTCCCCATTCGCCTCCAAAGTGACCTCCGAAGATATCTCCAAAATGACTGAATATATCGTTGATGTCAAAGCCGGCACCTCCAAATCCCCCTCCGGGGAAGCCTTGCGGTCCCATGTTATGACCGAATTGGTCATACTTGGCACGCTTATCGCTGTCGCTCAACACATCATAGGCCTCAGCTGCCTCAATAAATTTCTCTTCTGCTTCTTTTTTCTCTTTCTCGGAAGCATCGGTCCATTTATCGGGGTGCCATTTAAGCGCTAATTTGCGATATGCTTTCTTTATTTCATCGGCTGTGGCGCTTTTGCCAACTCCCAGCACTTCATAATAATCTCTTTTGCTTGCCATAGTTTAATTGTCGTTTATTGGCCTACTGCTACTTTTGAGTGGCGTATCACCTTATCGTTGAGGGTATATCCCTTGGTGATGGTGTCGATTACCTTCCCCTTCTTTGACTCATCCTCTACGGGTACCATTGCTATTGCTTCGTGCAAGTCAACATCAAATGCCGCATCTTCCGATGCAATCTCATTTACCCCGTTTTGTTGCAAAAATTTGATAAACTTGTTGTATATCATTTCGATACCTTCTTTTACGGATTTGGCATCGGTATTTTCATTCATAGCTTTTATGCCACGCTCAAAGTCATCGATGATAGGTAATATACCTTTCAATACGTTTTCTGCTCCGTTTTTGATTATCTCTGCTTTTTCGCGTACTGTGCGCTTTCTGAAATTGTCAAATTCTGCCATCAAGAAGAGATATTCTTTATCTTTTTGTTCGATAGCTTCTTCGCGCTGTTGGAGCATTTGCTTCAAGCTATCAAGTTCCGACAAGTCTTCAGCATCTTCTGTTTCTTCAGCCACTTCTGCGGCAATATCTTGTTGTTCGTCGTTTACTTCAACTTCATTATTCTCTTTAGTAAACTCTTTTTCTGCGTCGTTATTTTGTTTCTTATTCATGATTGTGTTTTGTTATCAAGTGAGAAATATGCAAAAATCTTGCCAAACTTATTTCATTTCAGCAATCATATAAACTAAACAAATAAAATCTGTTTACGTTCAAAGTTTTGCAACGTGATATGCCATTCCGGGAAATAGTGCTTCAATCTCCTCTGCCAAAATGTCACGCGCGAAAATGCCAAACACTGCGGCTCCGGAGCCCGACATCGCGGTGTATTCTGCCCCCATTTCCGCTATGCGTGATTTCACGTCACCGATTTCCGGATGATGTTTAAATACTGTGGCTTCAAAATCATTTTTTACCCCTTTCTGTTCCCATTCTTTGGGCGGAGTCCCGGCAAGAATTTCTGGAAGTGAAACGCCGGTCGGCTGGGGATTGCAACCGCCGTAGGCTTCTGCTGTTGATACGTGTGCATCCGGTTTTACGATGACAAGTGTACTCCCTTGGAGGTCTATTCCAATAGGTGATAGGGTAGTCCCGGTTCCGGTTGCAAGCATTGGTCGGTTGTAAATGAAAAACGGACAATCCGAACCGATTGTCGACGCAACATCAGCCATTGTACTTTCATCAAGTCCTAATTCAAACATTTCATTAAGCACCTTAATGGTAAATGCCGCATCGGCCGACCCTCCTCCAAGCCCGGCACCGTCGGGGATTATTTTGTGAAGATAAATGTCGACTGCCGGTAGATTATACCGACTCTCCATTGCGCGATATGCCCGCATCACGAGATTCTTTTCCATCGGGCAATCAACACCTCTTCCGGTTACGGTGAGGGTTGACTCACACCCTTTCGCCGGGACTATCTCAAGAATGTCACACCATCCGGTGGGCATCATCGCGGTCTCTATGTTGTGATAACCATCGCTACGGCGTGATGTGATATATAATCCTATATTAATTTTTGCATTGGGAAATGCTATCATAGTTCCTTTCTACATTTGATTTTTATCCATCGCAAAGATACAACAAAGAAACGAAAGTGAATGTAAAACGGGAAAGAATGTTGTCTGTTAGCGATTTAACAGTGTTTACAGTGGTGTTCAAGTGCCATCAAATGCCAGTGAAAAGTAATGAAATGACAAAATTTCGTTACTATATCGTTACTTTTATTCTTGACTTCGAAAGATTGTTTTGGTTGCTGTGGCAAGGTATGTTTTGAGTAACTCAAAACCTTTGGGGTTACTCCCGAAAGCCTTGCCGATTCCACGAATCTCTCCTCCGAAGTCGAGATAATAACAAGTGAAATCTGGGGACAGAGAATGAATAATAAATTCAATATAGCAAAGCAATAACATTTTTCACAAAAGAATCGCAGATTTTTGGAGATTTTTTCGTGAGTCTGCAATTTATTTTCTATATTTGTGTTCAAATATTGACAATTCTACAAAACGGCAATTAAATTAAAGTTATATGCAAGTAGTGACTTGATGTTCGTTTGTAGTTACTGATGATGAACGAACCTTCTTTAGAATAACCATTCCTTGCCATGAGGCTGCTGGTAATATTATTGCTGACAATGCACATATGGATGGTTCATTAAAGGTATCTAAACGAGGTTCACTAAAAACTGCACCGAAAAGTGCACTCAAAATCATAGAGCATATAAGTAACAACCCACGAGCAACTATGACAGACTTAGCAAACCTAACTGGTTATTCAAGAAGATGGGTTGCCCAGACGATAAAACGACTTCAAGAACAGAATATCCTTAAGCGAATTGGGTCTGACAAGTCTGGTCATTGGGAAATTATTGGTTAAACAATTAGTCATAAAAAATTAAAGATGTTGTTAGGACAAAAGATAAAAGAATTAAGAATGTAGAATGGAGTGTTGCAAAGGCAATTAGCCTCTCTTCTCGAAATAGATACTCCCATGTTCTCAAAAATAGAGAGAGGTGACAGACGAGCAAAACGTACTCAGGTCATTCAGATTGCGAACTATTTTAAGATTGATGAAAAAGAACTTCTCATTCTCTGGGTGGCAGACAAAGTCCTCGATGCAGTAGAGGATGAGGAGGAATTAAAATCAGATGCCATCAAAGTTGCTCAGTCAAGCATCGAATAAATAATGATTATCAAGTATAAGTATGTCAAAAGCGCAGTTGAAAAAACACCTGATAAAGTTAACAAAAGAGCAGGTTATAGATGTTGTTTTGGAACTTTACGAAGCACGTAAAGAAGCCAAAGAATATCTTGAATTTTACATAAATCCAAATGATGATGCCAAGTTGGAAGAATATAAGAAAATAATCTACAATGAATTCTATCCAAATCGTGGTGAGCCCAAATGCCGTTTCAGCGTTTGTCGAAAAGCAATAAGCGATTTCAAAAAATTGAAACCATCTCCATCTTGCATAGCAGATTTGATGTTATTCTATATTGAAACAGGTGTAAACTTTACTGCAGAATATGGCGATATGTGGGAGCAATACTATACTGCTTTAGAAAACAATTTTGACAAGGCTATGGA
>CAYWXG010000073.1:0-5540 GCA_964462445.1 uncultured Barnesiella sp.
GAGCGTAGCCATCATTGCTCTGCATGCTTACACACCACCTCTACACGCTGTCAAAACCGGTCAACCCCATGTCTTTTATTATCGCGCTTTGCGTGTGTGATATTTCAACATGCAAAATTACAATTTTGTTTCCAATATTCAAAAATTATTTTTCATTGCCTTATTAAATAAAATAAAATAGAAGAGACTCCAAATTCGAAGCCTCTTCTATGAGTAAAGACTATAATGTAATCTTATTTCGTATTCGGCTCTTCAAGCCCGTAATGATGTTTGCGGTCAAGTGCCTTAAGTACAAGGCCGAAAACAAGGGCAAACACTCCAAATGATGCGAAGATTAGCATCGGGGCAGTGTAGTTGTAGCTCAACGGGTTGAACACGTCAACATTGGTCGATGCCAAAACTCCGCCAATAATCATCGGCACGGCATAAAGACCGATATTTTGAATCCAGAAGATTACTGCATAAGCCGAGCCAAGCAATTTGCCATCGACAAGTTTGGGTACTGAAGGCCACAATGAAGCAGGCACTAATGAGAACGAAATGCCAAGCAATACGATAGCAAGGAATGCTACTACGATACCAAATATACCCATCGGTGCTTGGATTTTATAAACAGTGAATGTGAAATCACGATCAACTGCACGTGCTTGATTGAGGTCAAAGCTGCTATCTTTGTCTTTGAGGAAATTGGTGATTTTTTGTGATGCTACTTCATTGCGTTCTGCTTCGTCAGTAATGGTCGGGTCGCAAAATGCTGTGCGAGGATTGAATACTACTGCATCCCCCTTGGTTTTCCCTACAATAGCATCTTTAACATACTGATTTGCAAAGTTTTTGGGGCTAAATACCACATTGATTGCCACCTTTTCACCTTCTGAATTGACTTGTGAATCAACGATTACACCGGTGACAATTGAATTTTCTGCCACTTTGTCCAATTCACCGCCACGCATTGCCGGCAAGCCGAGAGCAAATGTCAAGTGGCATATAATCATTAACAACGCGCCAAAAATAAGCATAGTTGCGCCTTTCCCTTTTTTATCGAGATAACGTCCCAAGAACGGTGTAATAGCAGCCGCACCAAGAGGGAACACTGTAAATATCAATGCAGCAGATTCATCGGAAATACCGAGGTTGCATTGCAACATATTGGCTGCATATTTCTGGAATGGGAAGATTGCTGAATAATAAAGCACGCAAAGCAATGCCACAATCCAGAACACTTTTGATTTAAATATATACTTGAGGTCGGAGATTTTGAATGGATCATCTTTCTGCTCGTTGTTGCCTATCTGCTTTTCAAGTTTCTTATCCATAAATGCATAAGCAATGAAGCTGATTAGACCGATACAGAGCAATATTACAGTAAATCCTACTGAGCGCGATACGTTGATACCTTCACCCATCTTAGCCATTATCGGTGACATTACGAACACTGCAGCTACTCCCACGCGGGCCAATGCCATCTCAATACCCATTGCCAATGCCATCTCTTTGCCGGCAAACCATTTAACAATACCGCGCGACACTGTGATACCTGCCATCTCAACACCACAGCCGAATATCATAAATCCGATTGCTGAAAGTTTGGCTGAACCGGGCATACCTTCATAGAACGGCGTTACATTCCACCATGCTTCCGGCAGATTGAAATTATTTGCAAAGAATGTAGCGAGTGAACTGGACTCAAATGCTTCGGTCAAAGCAAAATAGTTGATTCCTGCACCTACGAGCATCACCGCACCCGACAATATTGCAGTAAATCTCACTCCCATCTTGTCGAGAATAATTCCCGCAAATATCAAGAAGAAGATAAACACATTGAGGAATGTCTCAGAGCCTGCGAAGTGACCATAAGCATTCGGGTCCCATCCCTTTGTGTCCTGAAGCGCCGTCTGAAGCGGCGATAGTACATCCATAAACATATAGCCGAAGAACATGGCCATAGCAAGGAGTACGAGTGCCGTCCATCTCACTGCCGGACGGTCACTCAACAATTGTTTTGTTACGTTTTGTTGCATATAATGATTGGTTTAGATAAAATTCTCTTATTTGCGAATCCCACGACGATTGAGTGCCGCTTGATATTTTCTCGCATTTGCCTGATGCGTGGCGAAGTCCACGGCAAAATTGTGATACCCCGAGAAATCCTCTTTGGCACACATGTAGATATACTTATGCTGTGGTGCGTTGAGCACGGCATCGAGAGTAGCAGCTTCAGGCATTCGGATTGGACCCGGTGGCAATCCTTGATGCTTATAGGTGTTGTAGGGTGAATTTACTTCAAGATGCTTGTTGAGGATGCGACGCAATGTAAAATCTCCCACAGCATATTTCACCGTCGGGTCCGCTTGCAATTTCATTCCAATATTCAATCTATTGAGATACAATCGAGCCACTTTCGGTCGTTCATCGCGCTTATTCGTTTCCTCCTCTACAATCGATGCAAGTGTCGAAACCTCTTCAGGCGATAGATTGAGCTTTTTAGCCTTGGCTAAGCGCTCCTCATTCCAAAATTGTGTATAGTGACCGGTAATTCTCGAAACAATATTATCCGCCGATTCAGTCCAATACACCTCGTAAGTGTTAGGAAAAAAATGAGCCACATAATTAGCTTTGTCAACACCCTGTTCGCGCAATATTGAATCTATTGCAGTGTAGAGCGCAAGGCTGTCAACAAGCAACTGCCCATCAAGTCGAGTTGCAAGTTGTTCTACATTGCGAAGGTTGTTAAACGTGATATTAATCGGATCTTGCTGTCTGTTTTTTATGCGGCGAGCAAAGCGCCAAGCCTCTTCGCCCGGTTCGATTAGATAACTTCCCGACTTCAATCGTTCAGGCTCTGCAATTTTGCTCCACACCTCATACACGCGTCCCCCATACTCCTCTCCGAGAGTTTTCTTAAGAGAATCGCAGAGAGCCTTTTCCCCGTTTCTCGCGTCAACGAATAATCGGCACTTCTCCCCACTGTAACCAACGGAAGCATAATCATATATCAGCCATCCTGCAACACCGCCAATTATCACAACTACAAGCAGTGTTAAAGCAATAATTTTCGGCCATTTTTTCTTATTCTTACTCATAATTCGGTTTTCGATTTGAAGTTAAAATTTCCCCTTGACAAAATCGTAATCTTTCAATTCATGAATAGAACTAAATCCACTCAATCCGCAAAGTTACAAATAATTTGGAAAATGTAATAGCAATCACCTAAGCTATTGTCAAAGCTATTGTCATGATAGCATGTCGGTAGAGATGTCTCAATTATTTATAGTTGATGACATTTTCGGTTTCATAATTATTTATCCCTAAAAACAAAAAGCCGTGTCAATTTTTCGTGACACGGCTTCTGATGTCGTATTATTGTTAATTGAAATTGTATCCCTGATATACTTTATCTATTTTTCTAGCACTATTTTTGTGGCTTATGAAGTGACATTGTATATCCGCATCTGATGCATCGTGTATTTGAGCATGGTTTAGCACCAGGGAAAGTCTCCTGGTACAAAAAATTGTAGTTGTCTCTCACATAATCGTGATTAGGACATTTTAGACCATGTATTTCTTTTACTCTCTTCATATACATAAGTTTTACATATTGAATTATTTTTTTTAATCGTTATATTTTATAAACTTAATTTCCAAACAATTAGTCGTTCTTTGTCAAATTGCTTATATATATCCAAGATAGCATCTTCAAGTTGATCAATGTGCTTGAATTTATCGGATCTCGACAAAATTTCAACTATCTCATAGTAACTAATTTTGCCTGAACTCAAAAGTAATACAGCATTTTCTAATTCACTATTTTTGATGATTTCTTTAACTTCAACATTTCGATAATACCAATCACCATCGGATATGGGTTGACAGGTCCTATGTGGGACGCTAACTTGTAATGATTCTTTATTCAATTGTTTAAATGAATAAAAGTCAAAATAAGAAATTGCCTCAAAATAATTCTTAAATGGTTCGATTTCAATGCATTGATTATACCAATTTGTCGCCATTGAGAAGTCACGTTTCATGTTAAAATGTATTAAAATCGCATTATTGTTTAATCCTTTGATCAATGAACGTGTTATTTTATTAATTTCTTTATCAAATATTGTTTTCAGCTGAAGTATCTTATATTGAGTGAGTTCCGTTGTTTCTACTACTGGTATAAAACCATCAGGACCTCTCAATAAATCTTTGTCTAATATTTTTATTCCATATTTATCTGGATTATTTCTCATAGGTGTACCAACATACGGAGAAAATAGAGAAGATCCAATATCAACACACCCTGGGGCGACCTTAAGAATCTTCTTTGCTAATTCCAACGTATCATTAAATGTTTCTAATGTTTCTAATGCTCCGCCAATAATAAAGTTAATATATATAGATGGAATGCCAACATTATAAATTTCCTTAACGACTGTGACAAGTTGTTCTATTTGCATATTTTTGTTATATGCATTTAAAACTCGTTGATTCCCGGATTCCCCTCCTAATTGGACACGAATTAAGCCTGCTTTTTTCATTAGAGGAAGTAAATGAAGATTCCTTATTAATGTATCGACTCGAGCCTCACAGAACCATTTAATTTCACCTTTATATTTGTTAATTAAATGATTACAGATTTCTATTGTCCTATCAGGTTCTATTATAAACGTATCATCTAAAAATGTTATATATTTCTGACCGACTAAATTTGAAATAACATAATCGATCTCTTCGATAACATTTTCAACAGATCTCAATCGTAATAGATTCTCTTTTTTATTACTTTCAAAACAAAATGCACATTGCCCAACACATCCACGACCTGTAGAGATTTGGTCAAATATTACATCTTTATCTAGAGTATAATCTTTACGTTTAGGAAATGGGTATTCATCCATATTATTTATAGGAATTTGGCTCCCAGTAAAGCAATATTCTCCCACATCATTTATGTAACCTATCCCCCTTATTTTACTATAATCTAAACATGAATTTTTTATCTGTTTTATGATTTCAACGATTGGACGCTCACCCTCCCCAATTATAGCACAATTTACATTAGGAATTCTTTTAAGTGCTAATAGAGGATCTCCTGTCACTTGAGGACCTCCTATTATTACAAAAAGATCTGGGTATGTTTTTTTTATATTTGCAAGAATACGACGTATTGTCCATAAATTTTCGCTATCTACATAAAAACCAATAATATTACAATAATTATCTTTTAATAAAGATTGAATACTTCTAATTATTGGTTCATTAGATGAATATTTTTTAATTTTTATTTTTATGTCGTGAGTATTAGCATATTCTGCAATGTAGTATAATCCTAATTGTGCATCAATACTTCTTACATAGTTGTGTATATAAGAAGTATTGATTTGAAACAATATAGCATCTATCATAGTCAATATGTTATATCATCAATAGATAATGACAATTTCTTTATATCTATTGTTTTTTTACAAATATTTGTATATAAGTCCTTTTGACATATTTTAACGTGAATTCGACGAAAATAATCAAAAGAGTGTCAGTTGGTTATCAACAAC
>CAYWXG010000074.1:0-5459 GCA_964462445.1 uncultured Barnesiella sp.
TTAGTTTTCAACTTCCTTTTTTATTTTTTTCAAAATTATTTAGGACAATATTGGTCAAAAACCATAGATTTGGCGGATTATAAGCATATTTTAGAGCGTTCTAACTATTCTTGCGGACACTTCGCGGAAAAGAACGGAACCAGAATGGACATTCACGGACATTAGTATAACAATTTGGAGAATACATCGAGGTGATATTATCTTTGCCGGGCATTTGGTGGATTGCTACCGCTTTCTTTCGATATGAGGAAGCTGCACTGCGGACGCTATCACGTGCGCATAGTGCCTATCACTGACGACGCATCGGCTATGGCTCCCGACGAGATAACGGAGCGCTATATGCGTCTGCTCGAAGACAACATATGCCGTCAGCCGTCGATATGGCTCTGGACCCACAAAAGGTGGAAACACAAGTTGGAAATGCCCGGCTCGGCAGAATAGTAGAAAAGAAAAATCGGTCGTACTACTAAGTGAAGTATGACCGATTGTTTTTTTATTTACTGATGTGAATTATTTTTCGCGCATGAAAATGCTGATTGGAGTGCCGTTGAAATTCCAATTTTCGCGAATCTTGTTTTCAAGGAATCGACGATAGGGCTCTTTAACCCATTGGGGTAGGTTGCAGAAGAAGATAAATGATGGAATCGGCGCACCTTTCAACATTGTGATGTATTTGATTTTGATGTATTTGCCTTTGTTGGCAGGAGGAGGATAGGCGCCAATTACCTCAAGCATGTAGTTGTTGAGTCGTGAAGTTGGAATGACTTGGCGACGGTTGTTGTAGACCTCGATAGCAGTTTCGAGGACCTTAAAGATGCGTTGCTTTGTGACAGCCGAAGTGAATATAATCGGGAAGTCGGTGAAAGGCGCGAAACGATCGCGAATGGCGTTCTCGAAAGTCTTGATAGCTTCTTGGCTTTTGTTTTCAACCAAGTCCCATTTGTTTACGCAAACGACCAACCCTTTTTTGTTGCGTTGAATCAATGAGAAGATGCTTTGGTCCTGAGCTTCGATGCCACGAGTTGCGTCAATCATGAGGATACAAACGTCGGAAGCTTCGATTGCGCGAATAGAACGAATCACAGAGTAGTATTCTATGTCTTCGTTGACCTTTGCCTTTTTGCGAATACCGGCAGTGTCGACGAGGTAGAAGTCGAAACCGAATTTATTGTATCGGGTGTAGATAGAGTCGCGTGTGGTGCCGGCGATGTCGGTCACGATGTTGCGTTCTTCTCCGATAAATGCATTTATGATAGACGATTTTCCGGCATTAGGACGTCCGACGATTGCGAATTTAGGAATGTCGTCAACAACATCGTTGTCGTTGTCGTCGACTTCGGGGAGTTTTCTGACAACTTCGTCGAGGAGGTCTCCGGTGCCAAATCCGCTGACAGCTGAAATGGGGTATGGTTCGCCAAGGCCTAGCCCGTAGAATTCGGGTACGTTGTAAAGCCAATCGTTGGAGTCGACTTTGTTGGCCACCAAAAGTACCGGTTTTTTCGATTTGCGCAATATTTTAGCGACGTGGTCGTCGAGGTCGGTGACACCATTCATTGAGTCGACAACGAATAGAATTTCGTCGGCTTGTTCGATGGCAAGAGCAACTTGCTTGTTGATTTCACCTTCGAATATGTCTTCGGAGTTAACGACCCAACCGCCGGTATCGACGATTGAAAATTCTTTTCCGTTCCAGGTTACTTTGCCATATTGGCGGTCGCGCGTAGTGCCGGCGGTTTCGTCGACGATAGCCGTGCGGCTTTCGGTCAATCGGTTGAAAAGAGTTGATTTCCCAACATTAGGTCGTCCGACAATAGCTATGAGTTGTCCCATAATGGTTTGATTTTTTGCGTTAGAGATGCAAAGTTAGCATAAAAAAATGAAAGAGCAAAGAGGGATGGTGCGCATGAATGAATAGCGCTGATGTGTAGGCAATTATTCGAGGTAGCCGAAGGCGCGAAGTTTGTTTTCGCGGTTGCGCCAATTGGCCTCAACTTTGACGAAAAGTTCAAGGAATATACGTTTGTCGAAAAATTTCTCAATGTCCTTTCGAGCATCCATTCCCAAACGTTTCAGCATGGAGCCACCGCGCCCGATAAGGATTCCTTTTTGAGAGTCGCGCTCTACGTAGATGACGGCCATGATGTGGATGGCATTGTCGGATTCGTCGAATTTTTCAACAATTACTTCGGTGGCGTAGGGGACCTCCTTGTCGTAGTTAAGGAGTATTTTTTCGCGAATGATTTCGGTGACAAAGAAGCGTGCGGGTTTGTCGGTCAAAGCGTCCTTTCCGAAGTAGGGGGGAGAAGGAGGTAGCAATTGCACGATGCGAGTCATAAGGTTGTTGACATTGAAATGCTCTTTGGCTGATGTGGGGAATATCTCAGCCTTGGGGAGAATTTCTTTCCATGTGGTGACTTTCTCTTCAAGCTCACTCTGCGATTTCAGCAAGTCGATTTTGTTGATGATTAGTAGCACGGGGATTGATTCTTTGGCTACACGTGCAAGGAAATCGGCGTTTTTTGTCGGGTCTTCAACAACGTCGGTGACGTAGAGGAGAATGTCGGCGTCGGTTAATGCGCCTTCCGAGAAGTTGAGCATACTTTCTTGCAACTTGTATTTGGGTGAAAGCACGCCCGGGGTGTCGGAAAATACGATTTGGTAGTCGTGGTTGTTGACGATGCCCATGATTCGATGTCGGGTTGTCTGCGCTTTTGATGTAATGATAGATATGCGCTCTCCCACGAGGTCGTTCATCAATGTGGATTTTCCAACGTTTGGGTTCCCGACTATATTGACAAAACCTGCTCTATGTAGATTTTCTTCCATATGTTGTGAGTGCTAAAGAGATGGAGTGATACATTTAGAGTTTTTGTTATTACAAAGCTATAAAATATTTCTAAAAAATACTATAATGCTCTGTATAAAACAAAAATAGCATCCTAAAAAAGATGCTATTTTTGTGCATATAATGTTTAAATTAATTCGGAATTATAAATCCCAGATGAGATACATAGAACCCCAAGTGAATCCGGCACCGAAAGCTGTGAGCAATAGTTTGTCACCTTTCTTGAGAGTATTCTTGTATTCATCAAGGCACAATGGGATAGATGCGGCAGAAGTGTTGCCGTAGTGCTCGATGTTAACGAGAACTTTTTCCGAGGGGAATCCGGCACGCGAGCTGACAGCTTCGATGATGCGAAGGTTGGCTTGGTGGGGGATAAGGTAATCAACGTTGTCGACAGAGAGGTTGTTGCGTTGCATGATGTCGAGCGAAGCAGTCAACATGTCGGTAACGGCGTTTTTGTAAACGTTTTTGCCATCTTGGAAAAGGAAGTGCTCTCCGGCGTCGATAGCTTCGTGGGTGACGGGTTTAACGGAGCCACCGGCTTTCATGAGGAGGTGCTCTAATCCGGAACCATCGACATGGAATACTGCGTCGATAACACCAACGGGCTCTTCAGTGGGTTCAACGAGAACTGCAGCAGCGCCGTCGCCAAAGAGGGGGCATGTTGCGCGATCCTCATAGTTTACCATTGATGACATTTTTTCCGCAGTCACAACGATGACCTTTTTGCGTAATCCGGATTTAATGTAAGCGTTAGCATCTTCAAGAGCGACTATAAATCCTGCGCAAGCAGCTTGAATGTCGTAGGCATATGCATTTTTGATACCTACTTTTTCGGTGATTACAGAAGCGGTAGAAGGGAAACGATAGTCGGGGTTTGAAGTGGCACAGATTACCAATTCTATTTCGTCGGGGTTGACGCCGGTTTCAGCTAAAAGCTTTTCAACGGCTTTAGCACCGAGGTAGGAAGAGCCTTCGCCTTCGAGTTTTAGAATACGACGCTCTTTGATGCCCACGCGAGTTGTAATCCACTCATCGTTGGTATCTACCATTTTTGACAACATCTCGTTGTCAAGAATGTCGTTTGGGACATAAGAGGCAATGCCTGTTATTTTTGCGTTAACCATATTTTCAGTGAGTAAAAAATGATGTTATGATCTGCCGTTGTAGTTGATTGGTTGGAATACAATTCTTAAACAGTTGTTGCAGTCCGCTCGGAATAATGCGATGAGGCAGTTTAAATAATTATGAAAAACACCATTCCACACTATCTTTAAAATAAATATGAGAGAGGGAATGATGTTATTTCATTAGTTCTCAAGCGAAACTCTTAGATTAAAAGAGCAATTCCCGCTGTCAAAACTGTAGCTGACGAATTTAGAATAAATTAAACGGCAGCGGCTTTTTCGATAGCGACTTTGCCACGATAGTAGCCACATTCGCCACATACACAGTGGTAAACGTGCCAAGCGCCACAGTTGGGGCATACAGCCAAAGTAGGCATAGCAGCCTTGTCGTGAGTTCTACGTTTGGCGGTGCGAGTCTTTGATTGTTTTCGTTTAGGATGTGCCATTTTGTTTTATTTTTTTGTTGTAATTATCTAATATATAGTTTAAAATGTCAATTTAATGTTGTTGTGCTTGTCAATCGAAGTTGAGGTCTTTCAACTTGTCCCAACGAGAGTCGGTTGGAGAGTTGTCGGAGTCGTCAATTTCGTCGATAAGGCTATCATCAATATCTTCGTCGTCGGCTTCGGTGCGATGCTTGCGAAGAATAGAGCTCATCGCTCTGTTGCATTTTCCGGCGGGATGTACATGTTTGATAGGAATGGCGAGCGCGATAGTGTCGTGAATCATATAAGCCACGTTGATATCGGCATCGCTAAAAGGAATCTCAATGTACTCGTCGGCGTCGTCGCGATATGTTTCGCCATATTTAACAATGATGTGGTAGTCGGTGTCGACCGGTAGGCTTAAGTCATCAAGGCAACGATCGCATGCTACGATAATTTCACCTGCCAAAGTGAAAAGCAAGTCATAGTAGTCGTTTTTGTGGGTGGCTACAAGATGAACTTTTACGTTGGCATCACGCACATCGTTGTTCTCCATGTTGACAAAAAACTGCTTACCAATCTGATAGTCAAATTCTTGACTACCGATAGGCATGCTTTTTAGCGGCAATTTGTATTCACTAAACTTACCCATATCGTTTGTCAATCGGCAAAAAACTTTGCAAAAGTAGTCAAAATCTTTTAGTTTGTCAACTTTTTCGGTAAAATATTTCAATAAAAGCGCAAAAAATGATAAAAAGGAGTGCGGGCTAAGTGAGTGGTTGCAGGAGGTTGAATTCTAACGCACGCTGAGGGGTGGATGAGAGGAATTTTCGATGTAAACATATGGCAGGCTGAGAAAAAATAGACATAAAAATGGTAAATCTATGGCATTGAGATTTAGGGGGATAGGGCTTTGATAACAAATTTGGGACAAAAATAGTTCAAAAAAATTTGGTAGATTGAATTATAATGTCTACCTTTGCATCGCAAAAGCAAAGAAATAACGCTGGTGCCATAGCTCAGTTGGTAGAGCAAAGGACTGAAAATCCTTGTGTCCCCGGT
>CAYWXG010000075.1:0-4975 GCA_964462445.1 uncultured Barnesiella sp.
GCAATTTACGAGCTTCTTCTGCTGCACGTTCTGCAAAATCAGTTCCTGTTGAAGCATAAATAATACCTCGTGAAGAGTTAACCAACAATCCACAATCGTCGGTCATACCTCGTTTAGAAACTTCTTCAAGACTACCACCCTGTGCACCTACACCGGGAACGAGCAAGAAATGATTTGGGGAGATACGACGGATTTCATCAAACATTTCCGCTTGTGTTGCACCGCACACATACATCATTTCATCCGACGAAGCCCATTGCTGAGATTTTTTCATAACTGCTTCAAACAATGGTTCTCCTGATTCATCTTTAATATGTTGGAAATCCAAGCTACCTTTATTTGATGTAAGAGCAAGCAATATCACCCATTTCCCTTCATATCCAAGGAATGGAGTAACACTATCTTCACCCATATAAGGGGCAACTGTAACGGCATCAACATCAAGTTCTTCAAAAAGAGCACGTGCATACATTTTTGATGTATTGCCGATATCTCCACGCTTCGCATCAGCAATCACGAATTGGTCGGGATAATTAGCTTTGATATATTTAACCGTTTTTTCCAAAGCTATCCAACCGGCCACACCAAGACTTTCATAGAACGCCAAATTAGGTTTATAAGCCACACAATAGGGTGCAGTTGCATCGATTATTGCTTTATTGAATTCAAAGATTGGATCCTCGAGTTCGAGAAGATGCTGAGGAATTTTTTTGATATCGGTGTCAAGTCCTACGCAAAGATAAGAACGCTTTGCGCGAATGTTGTCGGTGAGTTGTTTGCGATTCATATCAATATGTTTTATGCTTCACAATATATTGCTTAGCGTTAATTTAGATTAGATTTCTGATTCCTTTAATTTTTCTGCATTTTCCGCTACAATAAGATGGTCGATGCAATCTTGAATATCACCATCCATGAATCCTTGTAAATTATAAACCGTATAATTTATACGATGGTCGGTAATACGCCCTTGTGGGTAATTATATGTACGGATTTTTGCTGAGCGGTCGCCGGTCGACACCATTGTTTTTCGTCGAGAAGCTATATCGTCAAGATATTTTTGATGTTCTTTGTCGTAGATAAACGTACGGAGACGTGATAGTGCTCGTTCTTTGTTCTTGGGCTGGTCTCGAGTTTCAGTACATTCAATTAGGATTTCTTCAGACACGCCCGTATTAGGGTTACGCCACATATAGCGGAGACGAACACCCGACTCCACTTTATTTACGTTCTGCCCACCGGCACCTCCCGAACGGAAAGTATCCCATTTAATTTCACCTTCGTTAATTTCAACGTCAAACTCTTCAGCCTCCGGAAGCACCGCAACAGTTGCAGCAGAAGTGTGAACACGTCCTTGAGTTTCAGTTGCGGGCACACGTTGCACGCGATGAACACCGCTTTCATATTTCATTGTGCCATAAACGCCCTCTCCACTGACCGAAAAAACGATTTCCTTGTAGCCGCCGGCTGCACCTTCACTGACACTTGAAACTGCGACACTCCAACCCTTGGCTTCACAATATTTAGTATACATCTTGAATAGATCACCTGCAAATATTGCAGCTTCATCTCCGCCTGTACCTCCTCGAATTTCAACAATGGCATTCTTTCCATCTTCCGGATCAGCAGGTATAAGAAGGAGTTTAATATCTTCCTCAACTTGAGGCAACACTGCGGTCGCTTCATCAAGTTGCTCGCGAGCCATTACCCTCATATCTGCATCATTTTCGTTAGCCAAAATCTCTTTTGCCTCTTCAATGTTTGATAATAAATCGCGATAGCGATGAGTAGCCTTTGTGAGGCGTTCGAGATCTTTATACTCTTTGGTCAATTTTACATATCGACGCATATCTGCAATCACCGAGGGGTCGGTAATTAGTGTTGACACTTCGGCAAAGCGAGCGTCAATACCATCAAGACGTGATAAAAGGGTATTCTCTGACATTGTTTTATTTTAGATGAGTCAACTTGCGTTTTCGTTTACTATAATTCGAGTGCGAATTTACGAAAATTTTTCCCTTTTTCCATATTCAACACAATTAAACAACAATTTATCGACAAATATCGTTAAATTTGCATATTTATCAATCTACTATTCACGTTTTGCCGATGTCAATATCAATTTTAGCATCATTATATAACAAAGCCACCGGTCATACCATCGACAACATTGTAAAGCTGACAGGTTCCGGGTCAAATCGTCATTATTACCGCATCGAAAGCTCCGAAGGGATCGCTATCGGAGTTCTCGGAGAATCAATCGAAGAAAATAAAGCTTTTATTACGCTCTCCGAACATTTTGCAAAAAAGGGATTGCCGGTGCCTCGCATTTTAGCTGCAACATCGGAGCAAGACGCCTATATACAAGACTATTTAGGTGACACTTTGCTTTTTGACGCAATCGCCTCTGGACGCTCTTCGGGAGTTTTTTCAGATGAAGAGAGAATGATGCTCATTAAATCAATTCATGGGTTGGCCGATATTCAATATCGCGGGGCCGATGGTTTGGATTTTAATGTGTGCTATCCACTACCCGAATTTAATCGGAGAACGATTATGTGGGACCTCAATTATTTCAAATATAACTTTCTTAAACTCTCGGGAATATATTTCAACGAAAACAAACTTGAAGATGATTTTGAGCGTTTTGCCGATTATCTCCTTGCTGAAAAATTTGAGACATTCATGTATCGAGATTTTCAGTCACGCAATATCATGATTAAACAAGGGGAGCCTTGGTTTATAGATTTCCAAGGAGGGCGCAAGGGTCCGGCACATTATGATGTTGCCTCTTTCTTATGGCAGGCAAGAGCTAATATCCCTGCCGATTTGCGCAATGAGTTAATTGAAGAATATCTTGATGTAGCATCGAAATATGCCGATATTGACAGGAATAATTTTAAGAACCGACTCCAATACGTAGTTCTATTTCGACTTATGCAGGTATTGGGAGCCTATGGTTTTAGAGGTTTATTTGAGAAAAAAGAGCATTTTCTACAAAGTATTCCCCCTGCACTTGAAAAAGTAGAAGAGCTATTAGCGGCTAATGATTTCACTCAATATCCTACGATGGTATCGGCACTTGAAATGCTGGCAAAGAAATTCCGCAAAAGCAAATCGGACAATAATCATCTTGTAGTGACAGTTCGCAGTTTCTCATACAAGAAAGGGCTACCAGACGATGCTTCCGGCAATGGTGGCGGATACGTGTTTGATTGTCGAGGGCTACACAATCCCGGTCGCTATGAAGAGTACAAAAATATTACCGGTATGGATTCTCCGGTAATTGAATTTCTTGAAGCTCGAGGAGAAATTCAGCCATTTTTAGAGCATTGTTACGCTCTTGTAGACAGTTCGGTAGAGGTATATTTGCGTCGAGGTTTTACCTCGTTAACCGTGGATTTCGGCTGCACCGGAGGTCAACATCGTTCGGTATATTGCGCCGAGAAGATGGCACATCATCTTTCGGAGAAATATGGCGTTGAGGTAAGTCTTTTACACCGCGAACAGAGAGTAAGTAAACAGTTCTCCCCCACTCGATAAGCTTATAACAATCCATACTTTCCATTATTTATTTTGAATTACAATGAAAGCAATAATCTTTGCTGCCGGTCTTGGTACTCGCCTTCAACCTTTCACTCTTCAACATCCTAAAGCCCTTGTTGAAGTTAATAGTAAACCAATGTTACAACGCGTAATCGAAAGGCTTCGTGATGCCGGTATCACTCAGATTGTAGTCAATGTACATCATTTCGCGCAACAGATTATTGATTTCATTGATAGCAATTCGGGCTTTGGTTGTGACATTTCAATCAGTGATGAAACAGATTTGCTCCTCGACACCGGAGGTGGAATTGCCAAGGCAGCGCCCTTTCTTATTGACGATGAACCTTTTATCGCCTACAATGCCGACATACTTTCCGATTTCGATATTCATGAAATGATTGAAGCCCACACGACATCGAGGGCTGATGTCACTTTACTAACATCTTCGCGCAACTCTTCTCGACAATTATATTTCGATACCGACGGACGACTATGTGGTTGGCAAAATCTCAACACCGGCGAATGTCGCCCTACCGAATTCCAACCCAACAATATTTGCTCACCGGCTTCATTCAATGGAGTTCATATAATTAATAAGAAAGCACTAAATTTATTAATAGAAAAATACGCCGAACAACCGGTATTTTCAATTACGCCATTCTACATCGACAATATTTCAGCACTTAATATTCATGCTTATCAACCGAGATTGGACTATCAATGGTTTGATATCGGTCGCAACGAAACACTCGCTAAAGCACGCGATGAATTTAGAGAATAAAAAATATCTCAGCTGAATGTTATTAATCTCACAAAATGTTTTAACTTTGCGTTGATATTTCAAAAATAGTCAATATATTAACAATAGAATAAATCAAAAAATCATGTTGAAAACAATTTTATCAGTATCGGGGCGCTCAGGGTTGTTCCGTTTGGTGAACCAAGGCAAAAATATGCTCATTGTAGAGTCACTTCAAAACGGCAAACGTGGTCCGGTATACGCACATGACAAAGTTGTCTCTCTCGGCGATATCGCCATATACACATACAATGAAGAAGTGCCCTTAAGCACTATTTTTGAGTCAATCAAAGAGAAAAATGAAGGTAAAGCCGTTGATGTAAAAGCTCTCGGTGGAGACAACAAAGTTCGTGAATACTTCGCAACTATCCTCCCCGAATTCGATGAAGAACGCGTTTATACCAATGACATAAAGAAAGTATTTTCTTGGTACAATCAACTTATCGCAGCCGGCTTTGAAAAATTCGTAGAAGAACCCGAACCAGAAGCTACCGAAGAAAAAGCAGAATAACCACTTCTCGAATTATAAGCTCAACAAAATAAACGAGAGGCAGTATCGAAAAAATATGAAGTGACCCCAAAAGTTTGGACAAAAAACTTTTGGGGTTTCTTTATGCGCAAAAAGCACGA
>CAYWXG010000076.1:0-4298 GCA_964462445.1 uncultured Barnesiella sp.
TTGCTACTTTGTGTAATAGGTTATGCCTAAAAATTATTTAGGACAATATTGATCTCAGCCAGATGCTGAGTTCCCTGTGATATACGAACTCACCTTCGAGAAGACTAATTTCGTGACATTATAATAGATAAAACAAATATGCGCGACAACAAATACATACAAGTCCTATGGGTCGAGGATGACCCAATGATCACTGCAGCCTACCCCAATGAAGCAGACATGATTTCCGGTATCGAACTTCACTCTTTTCCAAGTTGGGAAGAGGCTGAAGCCGAACTTGAAGGAAACTACGAACACTGGGATGCGATTATATTAGATGCGAAATGCAAGTATCAGAAGGATGATGCAGATAAAGCCGAGAAATTTCTTAGCCATGTATTTCCCAGGATAATGCAACTTGAAGCGCGAAAGAATCGTACTATTCCATGGTATGTCCTTTCAGGTCAGGGAGAAGATGACATTCGGGACCTTATCCCGGACACTAACACATGGGATGAGGATTGGATTCGCATTGCAAACCGACGCTTCTATTCCAAAAACGGAAAAATAAAAATTGGAGGAGAAGAAAAACATGAACGTCATGCACTCTTCTATCGAATCAGAACACAAGTGACGTACTATCGCCCTGAATTACAGATTGAGTCTAATCTATATCCTGACGTATTCAGATCACTTGATAGACTTGGTTTGGCCGGAGACGTAGGTTACTTTCTAATGCCTCTTCTTGTACCTATCCATTTTGACGGGACTTCCAATGCAGACTACAATCGCAGATATGTTGATTTGCGTAAGGCACTCGAAGTAATTTTCCGGCATATGGTAAAGATGGGAATAATGCCTCAGAATATAATTGCAAAGAACTCTAAAAAGGATAGCGTCAATCTTTCATGGAGCAGTTTATTTCTTGGTGGTTTGCAGCCAGAAGATCCGGATTCGCTTTCAGATTACGATTCTGAAAATAAATTTTGGACAAAAGTAGAGCGTCTAACAGATGGTCCCATTGTCCCGAAACAACTGGCTGATTGGCTAAAATCTGCCATATTCCAAACTGGAGGAGCTGCTCATACTACTACTGCAGACGAGGAGTTGGCTATGAATCTTGAAAAGTATCTTCTTCATGTTGGAGATTCACCTTATATGCTTCGTTCTCTTGTAATGGGATTATGTGATTTCATAGCATGGTATGACAACTTCATAAAGTCCAATCCCGATAAGGAAATGAACGCGTTAAATTTTTGGCGCAAACGAAATTCAAAATTCTAACGCATGATATCGGACAGATAAAATCACAAATTGACTAGAAATGTGCAGCTTTTTGGGCTAGATTTATATCATTACTCCATAAAACAGTAACAGCTGCATAACAAGATTGATATGGCTACTATAAACATTCTTAGAAAATCGTATGAGCAGATAAAACAGTATCCGCTTTTTTTCTTTAATGCTATTGAAAAACAGAATTATCGTACCCATGAAAATGAGTATTTTTGGGAACCAGAGGCTACTTATATCTCTGAGAATAATAATATGATACATAAGGAAAGTATTCAGTCCAATCACAAGGATATTTTGTTTGCTTTTGGTAAACCTTATACTGAACAATATACCGGAAACACTGATTATATCCAAATCGAACTTGAATCATTTGATTCAAAGAACGTTGAGCATGTTAAAGCCGTATTGACAGTATTCCTCACTAAGGCATATAACGTTTCCGATAAATATTCTGCAAGAGAATTTCTATGGATGCTTAATTCTTATTATATAGAATTGCCAGTATTGTCCCAAGCACTTGAATCATTCGATAAGCAGACAATTCAACCTTTTTTCTGGAATGCTCTCAAACACTATTCAATGTGTTTATCGTTGCCAAAGCAGAGACTAATACAACAATTTCTTGCTTCCAAAGGAGTTGTATCCGATTTATATATGCCCCAATCCCTACAAGAAGCTTTGAGTTGTTGTTATCTTAATATAAACTTCTCATATGAGAATCAGAGCATATTTCAGTTAATCAATATTGCAGTCAGAAGCGAGAAGTACAACGATGTTGGATTAAATTCAGAATCTGAATCGATAAAGAATCCAACCAACTTTTTTCTTCAAATCAGGAAATGGCTTTCGGATCCAGATTATAAATTTGAAAATTTTGAGACCTTGACAAATTTTTTCAGGCTGTTTTCTCCTGATGATCAAGTATTACTTATAAAACGATACTTCCATGCTGTAAGGCATGGAGATGTTCAGTTTAGTCAAGGTTTGCTTAAAAGTTTTCAAGTCAACAAATTTGATAATTGGGGTATCTACTATCATTGTGCTCATGAAGCTTGTAAACCGATTCGATTAACTGTTCCGTTGTTGTGTGATAATATTCTGACGTTTCTTAATAGTGGCAATACTGCACTTCAGACTATTAACGGCACTTTAGATATGGCATACGCGCAGTGTGACACAAACTCTCCAGAGGTTGATTTCGGATTAAAACATATAATGCCTGTATGTAATGGCGGTGCCGTACCTAACACCGCTCAATTCCCCGGATTTATTTGTTACAAAATAGTTTTCTTGCTCAATGAAAAAGCGTTTACGCCAGAGGCAATTCTTAAGAATTTCAGAAAATATCTAAGTCTTTATGGTCGACAACAGGTAGAACCAGTATGCCACAATGAGGAGACTACACTTCAGCAATGCAAAAATCGCCTTGCAGACGTACATGCTTGTGATGAATGTATTTTTAAAGGAATAAATCGGCTTGACAAATATGAAGTAAAATTAGGAGAAGATTATAACAATTATAAACGAGTAATTTTAAATTTCTTTACCGATATAACATTCTCTTCTGGTGCGAGCGTTTTGGTAGAACCAGAAAAGTCGGTAAGTACACCTTGTGATGTTAAACAACGTATTGTAAATTGGCTAAATGACAATTTACCGTCTGTAGTTGGAGTTACTGCAAGATTAAAATCAGGCTCTGAACGGAAACTACCGAAAGGCTGGATGTTTCCCAAAGATTCTGATAGCGACTACAGTTTAATAATTCGAGATCATCTTCAACATTCTTGGTGCTCGATAGAACCAAGACGTAATGCCTATATTGGTAGAGGTGTATTAAACAAGGAGACAGGTATTGATGAGGAATTTATCCTTACGAATGGAATCCGATCTTTAAATGATGTGAAAATTCAAGAAAAGGAGAATGCCTTTATCCTACCACGTATTGTTGCTGCCTTAAATGAGCGTCTAGATGTATTACCTGATAATAACGGTATATATCATATTCCCTATGATGTGGAAATCCTCCGTAAATTGAAGTCTGATTTTTACACATTCAATGAAGAGGAGAACTCTAAAATATTCAACGAAAGGAACATTGGATTTATGACGAGCGCAAGATCTAAATATGATAGATATTGCGCACCGAAATATGATAATGACATAAATTTTGTTACTCAGCTCCCATTTATGTGGTGCAGAGGCAAAGAGTGTTTCAAAACATCATTAGGGAATCAGACTTTAGCCTCATGTAAATCATGGAGTCAATACACCATCCTACATTTATTAGAGATATTAGGATATCCTCAGATAACTGAGACATACGGAGGGAACGAGGCTTCAGATTTGATACGAAGCTTTATCGGTATGGTGAACAAGGCTTCGTCTCTATTTAAACGTATAAGGTGTAGAGAATGTAATCATATATTATTTCCTATAGGAGATTCTAACTTCAACCGGTATAATAACTTCGAATGCCGAGTCCCGACTTGTGGGGAAAGAGGAATACGAGTATATCTTAGCCAATGTCATCATTGTAAATCTGGCTTAATAGACTCTCGCGACACCGCTCAATGTCCTAACGGATGGCATATTTGCCCAAAATGTCTGAGTTGTTGTGATGATTCCGTCTATGAAAGATTGGCAAGCAAATATGTACTTAAACGCTTACCAATTCCGCAAAGGATATCAAATAAACTAGGACATGGACATAATGATAAGGGCGAATATTTCTGTCCCAAGTGTGGTGGTAACATAACAATAGTCCACGACGAGCATACAACAAATAGAATAGCTAAAGTATGTCAAATATGCAGATCTGTTTATGAGGAACAAATCTTTCCAGATCTGTAATTCACAGTCATTAAGACTGGCAATGATGTGTCAACTGATGATTATTCAAATAGATCAAAAGTGTCACAGATGTTTATACCGCAATCATAACCAATCATCAATCGAACACCGCCGTAAATCGTAGATTCCAGTAGCAAGTGCAAAACTACAACAACTGCTTATAAAAATCAACC
>CAYWXG010000077.1:0-4149 GCA_964462445.1 uncultured Barnesiella sp.
ATGGACGGAAATCAGAAAACATGCGAACTTATATTCTCTTGTATTTGATGGTATGCTTAAGAAACTGTCTGGTTAATCACAAAGTACCTGTTTTAACGCTTACCGCTATTTGAGCAGCTTGCTCATTGTTTTTTATAGTACAGAATGACCGACTCCATCCAACTTTGGGTGGTGTCGGTCATTCTTTCGTATGTCAAACAATTATTGATAATAACGATCTAGCAAATCTGATACAGTATTAAAATCATTGCTGGGTACTTTTCCAAATTCATCTGTTGATAAACCCGTATCCAAGACCTTTGTAAATTTCCTGAAGCTATAGAACCCAGGGGTGCCAACATTATCTTGAATATTCAACATTATTTGCTCCATCTTACTTAATAAGAGATAATACTGATACATCTTGTTTATTAAATGGGTGTCATGGTTTGGATGTGCCCAGGTATAGTGCTGCTCCGGTGTTATACAAATAATGTTCTCATAATAGGTATTAATTTCAGGAAACTCTGCTGCGGGGAAAATGTGATGCTTATCAGTTGCAATTTGCCTAACTGCCGATTGCTCAAAACGCATATCTATGCAGCCAGGTTTGCGCCCGCGAACAACGCTAGGAATTGTCTCAGTCATTCCAGCGTTGAATGCATCATTATATTTAGCTACTCTTGCCTTTGCACGGTTAATTGCATATTCGAGTCGAGCTTGCGTCTCGGGGGATACTTCATGATCTGTTCTTGTGACCCCCTTGGGTTTTCCTGTTGCAACATCTCTGGAGTTACGTTCATTATACCTAATATGCTGAAGACTTATGATTGCATCTGTGACACCACCGCCACGGGCAATACCACATTTTCTCTCATTGTATGCTAGGATATTTATTAGTTTAATAAAAGTCTTGCTGGACTCCAGATCTTTTCCGCCCTTTTGTCCCTTTAATCCATAATCTAGCATAAAATCGCAATATGTGGTTCTGGCAACTGCTAAAGAATCACTAGTCTGCTTAGATAAGAAAGTGTCAAAGTAGTCATATATTCCGGAATCTCGTAAAACCTTCCGAAAATATTCCCCCAAGAAAATCGCGGCATTGTTGTCTCGTGCAGCTATATAATCGAGCAATTCATAATTTTCGACATGAAACAGATAGGAACGCCCGACTTTTCTGTTCTGCAGTACTCTCGAGTACGATAGCGCTTTTATTGGCAGGGTAAAGAACTTATTGTATTCTTGTACTGCAGAACGACTATCTGGTGACGGCTTGCCAAAGATTTGTACAGCCATGTCAATCGCATATTCCGTGTGCCATATTGTATTTACTGAAAATTCAATTGTAGATAATGATTTACCGGCGGCCATTTCTTCATCGACATAATGCACAATGCAGTCAGCAATGAAACTCACGACATCAGGAGTGTCTTTCATATCAAGTGCTGTACCATCTTTTGATTTTCTGAGATCAAGATCAAATTGATTTAACCAGTTTAAAATATCAAGTTTTGTCATGGCAGCCTCCTTTCAATTTTCCAAACCAGAACACAGATATTGCATCTATGTTGATTGAGCGAGTCTGTAAGTTTCTCGCTATCACATAAAACTTCCTGTATTCTTCGGTTGAAAAATAAAGCATATCAGAATCTGATAAGGATACATCGGTTTTCGGAATTAATATTGCTACGGAACCATCTAATATAACACCTTTAGGCTTTCGACATACTCGTGGGAAATAAGTCATATTAGGCGTTATATATAGACTTTCTTTGTTGAGGTATTCGTACACAGCTAGTTTTCTAGCTTCGCTTTTACTGATATATGAATCGTAACCTTCGATCTCATAAATCTCGGTTCCGTCATCAGAAATATTTCTGGATTTTAAAATACGAATATCTCCTGGCTTTTTTATAAATGAGGTGTTTCTCTTACTTAAGTATCTATCTCGGAAAACGGTAAATAGATCAAACTCCATCTTTTCAAAAACATAATCGAAATCGCTGTTTCGGTAAATAATCCAATAAGGCAAGTCGGCATTTATGATGTAGTCTTTCTTTTGGTAAATGGTAAACTTTTCCTTAATCGATACTACTTTTATGATTTTGGCATCTCGTTTTTTGCTTATAAACAGGCAAATAGTCTCTACCTGGACACCCTTGAATCCTCTCACATTGAAATCAATGATACAGTCGATGCCGTATTTCTTGATGATGTTTCTAAGTTCCTCAAATTCTGGCGCATTTAGAATAACTTTGGGGGCGATCATAGCAACATAATCACTATTGCGCAAGCCATACTCAAGAAAAAAAGCAGCCATATTTTTAGTTCGTCGGATTTGTGAATCACACAAATAAAAACGTAAACCGTCTGTGGCAGTGGCATTTTTAAAGGGAGGATTTCCTATACATAAGTCGTATTTTTTATTACTGTTATGAGCTAGAGTATCCTCTACATAATAAGAAATATGGACATTGTTGCCAAAATTGTACTTTTCTACAATTGCTTTTAAGGCATCGATCATATACCTGTTTATATCAAAAACATCGATATAAATTGCTTTTTTGTCCTCATAACGTTTAACAACGTACGGAAGGAAATTACCTGCCCCAACTGAAGGTTCTATGATATGGATTTCATCCTTTTCAATGTCAGGCAACTCCATAAAAACTCGGTTTAAAAGACTTTTATTGGTAAAATATGCCTCATCTTGGGTTCGCTGCGCATTGGCAAGCTCTGCGATACGAGACAGCGTTCCAATCGATAGATCCGCCTGTGCTCGGATATAGTCCGATAGCCCCCCGTCTTTCAGGTTGTGCTGCTCAATAATTCTTTCAATTTCAGGATCTGTAAGATTTCGCATTGTTAATGTAGTCTTGATGTTTGCTGCGATCTCTCTAAATACTTCCGTTGGAACAGCCTCTCCGATTGACTGCCGAATATTGGCTTCTTCACGCTTCAGCACGGACCGCTTTTTTTGATCAGGCAGTGCATTCAGTTCTTCCAAGCTCATATCCATCCATCTAAATTCCTTTGGAATAGACATAAGTAGCATTAATTCTCGTATTGAGTATACTCTGTCCTCAGATGGATGAATGGTATTCTGGCTAGCTAGGAGATCATTGCGAGTGTGTATTGTTGGGCAAACTTCATCCCATAACCTACGAGTATATTTGGAATTGCTTTTTTTGACATTAAGTACTTTTTGTCCATCTTTGTAGTGGAATGGGAGAAAATCAGGTTCATTATCAAATGCAGACTTACCTGGCTTTGTGTGGTGAACCATTGGCCGCATATAGTCTTCATAGGTCCTGAACTGATGATAAAAGTCTTTAGGGTCAAATTCGCCCCATCCAAGAACCGGCATATTTCCAATTACCTGGCGGATTGTCTTATCTTTCCGAAATTTGGGGAATAAATCAATAGGGGAATAGAAATTTGCCAATGATTTATGCACGCCAATTACTAGCGTTCTTTCTCTAGATGAGTTGGCTCCGTAATACCTAAAGTTGATTACCCGAGCTACATAAGAATACATTTCTGAAAGTTCTTCGGCAATTACTTGTGAGATTGCTTTTGGCGTTCCGTCTGGAGCTTCACACAAGGTATTCATAAAGCGAGGAACATTCTCAAAAATAAAGAAGCGCGGCTTAATTTTTTGGATCATTTTAATGCTTTGCACCACAAGGGAATTACGGTCATAGTCGCCTGCGTTTTTTTTCTGGTTCATAATGGACATTCCCTGGCAAGGTGGGGTTGCAATGACAACATCAACTTTGTCATTACCAAGTTTTTTCCATCTGTCTATTTCCTCGTATACCTTTTGGTGTACCTCTTTTGTAGTAATATCACCTGCAATATATCCTGTTTCGTATTCACATTTGTGGTTTGCTCGCTGAACTGCGATTCGTCGTTCGAGCAACTCGTTGGTTAGTACGCACTTAAAGCCTTCCTGCTTAAAACCGTAGCAACCAACACCTGCAGCGCTAAACAAGCTTACATATGTTAATGTCTGATCTTTTAACATAATTTCACCCCACAATATCAAGAAATGCTACTTCCTGATATCATCATACACCAAGTACTGTACAAAAAATAGGACATATTCCCACTTGAATTGGATTAATATCCCAAATATCTCAAGAATTCATATAGATTAGCAACATGAAT
>CAYWXG010000078.1:0-4116 GCA_964462445.1 uncultured Barnesiella sp.
AGATAACCAAAACAGGGCTGACTTCCAAAATCGGAAAGCAGCCCTAATTTTTCAATCGCTCAAAAAAATTTAGCGGACAGTAATAATAAAAAATAGATAATTCATTTCAATAAGAACTATTTCTATTGTTTCAAGTGATATAATTATCTCCCACAAAGATATTTATCAATCTCAACATTTACAACACATTATCCTCCAATCGCTTCAATTCTATCAGATTCTGTCAAAGTTTCTTAAGCCCACATACGCCACTGCCACACAATTAACAAAAAGCACTTCTATCATTTTGATATCAAATTGACTTGTGCTACAAGGACATAATACCCAAGTATTTTGATGTTATTTTATGCAAATAGCAGATAATTTGTTGATAGTATCATCAAGTTTATTTCGGTATATCAGTCCGTCAATGTATTCCTTCGGAATAGTGTGAAAACCGAATTTTGCACCTAATATTGCGCATGCTACCGCGGCATTGGTGTCGGCATCTCCTCCAGCATTTACTACCTTTAAAAGTCCATCTACAAACGATTTTGCGTGCCAATACGCCCATAAGGCTACCGATAAGGTTACAAGTGTATAGCCCATGTGGTCATCGTCCATAAGATTTGATATTTCTCCCTCATTCCATGCTCGTTTGATGTAGGGCGCAATACGCTCATCATAATCGTTGGCTCGGTTTAATATGTCGATATATGTTGGAACTTGTCTTCCATATACAAGTGCATTAATAAGCTCGGATACTATTACGCATGAACCGATACAACGCGAATCGTAATGTGTTAATTTACAAATGTTTTCCGCACATTCAGTGAAAGCTTTCGGAAAAAGTCCAACAATCGACGTTCGCATTACTCCCCCATTGGCAGCAGATTGACAACGTCCTGTTTCCCATATGATTTTTGATACTTCAATCGGATTTTCAACATAATCGCCTATCATCAAAACCGTATCGGTGTGTTTTCCAATGCCCATTGGCACTCCCTGTGCCCAGTTCTTGAAATGTTTTGCAATATTTCTCAAATCAACGCCATGATCCTCACAAACGGCATCGGCAATACATAGCATCATATCTGTATCATCGGTCCAATCTCCTATCTTCCACCTGCTTCGATGGCGATCTTGGATTATTTGGCTATAATGTTGTAGCCCTTGGGGATATTTCCATACAATGTCTTCATCAGTCATCCCCTCTGTTCCCAATCCGAGAGCATCACCAATGGCTTGCCCGTAAACAACACCTTTAAATCGGTCTAATATATCGGTATTCATAGTATAGTTCAATATATAAAAAAACAAGGGACTGTATAGTTGACACGGTCCCTTGCGTTCATTATGAAAATTTAGATTTTTTATTCGCTGCGACCGAAGAAGCGGAGGAGATAGAGGAAGAGGTTGATAAAATCAAGATAGAGTGATAATGCTCCGATTGTGGCAAGTTTGCCGTATGTTTCATTGGGTGCTACGGCTGCCATTTGCTTGATTTTCTGTGTGTCCCATGCAGTCAATCCGAGGAATATCAATACTCCGGCAAATGATATTATCCATCCCAATGTATCGCTGTGTGCAAAGATATTAACCACAGAGGCAATAATCAATCCGATGAGCGCGAAGAATAGGAATGAACCTACCTTGGTGAGGTCGCGATTTGTCATGTATCCATAAACGCTCATTGCTCCGAACGTGCCGGCTGTGATAAAGAATGTCTTTGCAATTGAACCGGGGGAGTACACAAAGAAGATTACCGACAGCGTGAAGCCGTTTACTATTGCAAAAAGGAAGAATAGCAATGTGGCGGTTGTCGAACTTATCTTGTTGATTGCAGCTGTTATTGCTATTACCAATCCTATTTCTACGATTGCTAAAATTAAGTAGATTGACTTTGAGGACAATAATGACGCTGCAATTGATGGAGTATTTGCCACATACAATGCGGTTAATGCGGTCACCAACAATGCCAAAAACATTTTAACATAGACACGTTTCATTACTTGCGATACGCGAGCATCAAGTGCCTGTGCATACTGTGTGTCTGAATAGTTGTAAGAATTCATTTCTTCTAAAAATTAAATTTTGTATTTACTAAATTAACGCAAAATAATTAATTTTGTTACATTTATTTTGACTATCTTATTGCCGAATGGTTTAATCACTTACATGCGATTAGGTACCTTAATACCGAGCAACGCCATACCCGATGCTATGATTCGTGCTGTTATTTGGCTCAATGCAAGACGCAATGCTCTGACTCCAACATTCTCCTCGCGCATGATAGGGCAATCGTGGTAGAACTGGTTATACTGCTTAACAAGCTCATACACATAATTTGCTATCACCGAGGGTGAGAATTTCTTACCGGCATCTGCCACTGTCGAAGGATAGTCGGCAAGGGTCTGTATTAATGCGATTTCTTTTTCATTCGGTGTTACTCCGGTGAAATCAAATTCTTTGATTCCTTGCTCTGCTGCTTTTCTCAATACCGAGCAGATTCGTGCGTGGGTATATTGAATAAAGGGGCCGGTATTTCCATTAAAGTCAATCGACTCTTTGGGATTGAATGTCATGTTTTTACGCGGATCTACCTTGAGCAAGAAATACTTAAGCGCACCGAGACCTACTATTTCTGCGATTTCTTCTGCTTCTGCTTCGCTCAATCCATCTAGTTTGCCTAATTCGCGCGATACTTCACGAGCGGTGTTTACCATCTCGTCCATAAGATCATCGGCGTCTACTACGGTGCCTTCGCGACTCTTCATCTTCCCTTCAGGTAGTTCTACCATACCATATGAGAAGTGAACCAAATCCTTGCCCCACTTGAAGCCGAGCTTATCGAGAAGCAACGACAACACTTGGAAGTGATAGTTTTGCTCGTTACCCACTACGTAGACCATTTTGTCGATAGGGTAGTCGGCATAACGGAGTTTGGCGGTGCCGATATCTTGGGTCATATAGACAGAGGTACCATCTGCACGTAGCAATAATTTGTGGTCGAGGCCATCTTCGGTTAAGTCTGCCCAAACAGAGCCATCCTCTTTGCGGTACATGATTCCTTTCTCCAATCCTTCGAGCACCTTTTCTTTACCTTCGAGATAGGTTTCACTTTCGTAATATATCTTATCGAAATCAACGCCCATGCGCTTGTAGGTTTCGTCAAATCCGGCATAAACCCATGAATTCATCATTTCCCACAATCCGCGGATTTCCGGGTCCTTTTGTTCCCACTTCACAAGCATTTCGCGAGCTTCTGCCATAAGAGGTGAGGCTGCTTTTGCTTCATCTTCACTCATGCCTGTGGCCATCAATTCATTGATTTCTGCTTTAAAGTGTTTGTCGAAAAGTACGTAGAAATCTCCGATAAGGTGATCTCCCTTTTTGCCTGTCGTCTCAGGTGTTGCTCCTTCGCCCCATTTTTTCCATGCCAACATTGACTTGCAGATATGAATACCGCGGTCGTTTACGATGTTGGTTTTTACAACTTGATTACCACATGCTTTGAGTATCTCCGACAAGCTATAGCCGAGGAGATTATTGCGTACGTGGCCTAAGTGTAGAGGCTTGTTGGTGTTAGGCGATGAATATTCTACCATATAGAGAGGCGAATTCTCATCTGCTTTTGTAATACCGTAGTTGGGCGTGTTTTCAATATCTTTAAGCACCGAGCACCAGAATCCCGGCTCAATGACGATATTCAAAAAGCCGTTAATTACATTAAAGCGACTCACTGCAGGCTCGTTGGCTACAAGCCACTCTCCAATCTCTTGTCCTACCATTGCCGGGGCTTTGCGTACTGCTTTTACCCACGGGAATACAACGATTGTTAGGTTGCCTTCAAACTCTTTTTTAGTTGTTTCCGGTACGATTCCGGCGGCATCTGCGTCGATATTGTATAACTCTTTGAGTGCGCGTGACACCGCTTGTGCGATTATCTTATCGATTGACATTTTTTCTATTTTGTTTTTTGTTGTTTTCTTTCACTATTAGAACTGCAAAGATACAAAAAATCAGCAAAATAGCTGCTATATTCCCTGATAATACTGAAAAGTTTTACAAATTTGAAAACTCCTGTAGAGTCCAACAGCAAATGCAAAATTAGTTCAAGTTTGCGAAAAAACGATT
>CAYWXG010000079.1:0-4063 GCA_964462445.1 uncultured Barnesiella sp.
TCGGAAAGCAGCCCTAATTTTTCAACCGCTCAAAAAATTTTAGCGGACAGTAATATTTTATTTTATAGTTAACCTTGCCATCCGGAGCTTATGGCGCAATTAATGCTCTATGGCAAACCAAAACCTACGCGCAGCTCAACAAGGTAATAACGATGAGTTTTATACTTAATTTCATGATATAGAGGTTGAGATGAATGCCTTCGTATTTTTGAGGAATCAACGAAAAAGATTGTCTATCGGCGACAGACAGAAGAGGCAAAAAAGAAAGGTGTATCAAATTGTCCTCTATGCGCAATTAGCAATAATAATAACCGAACTCGCATTTATAATATTAAGGAAATGGATGCAGATCACGTTACTGCTTGGAGCCGTGGCGGAGCAACCGATATAAAAAATTGTCAGATGTTGTGCAAAACACACAACAAAGCAAAGGGAAACAGATAAGAATTGAGAATCTGTGAATATTTATAAATGTTAAATACTCCATAGAAATTAAAAAAAGAAACGCTGACCGGGGATAGGGGAGTTGGTCAGCGTTTCGGGGATTGGGTTGGGAATATCTTACGCGTTCTTCACCTTGTCAACAATTGCTTTGAAAGCAGCGGGGTTGTTGAGAGCAAGGTCAGCAAGAACTTTGCGGTTGATTTCGATACCAGCTTTGTGGATAAGACCCATAAGTTTTGAGTAAGAAAGATCTTCCATGCGAGCTGCAGCATTGATACGCTGAATCCACAATGCACGGAAATTACGCTTTTTGTCTTTACGATCACGATAAGCGTAGGTAAGACCTTTTTCCCAAGTGTTTTTAGCTACGGTCCATACATTACGACGACATCCGTAGTAACCACGGGTAAGTTTCAGAATTTTTTTACGACGAGCTCTTGAAGCTACATGATTTACTGATCTTGGCATTTTTGTTTTGCTTTTTGAATGTTAGCGGCTGAGCTTTCTACTCTGCTCTTTTGGGCTAAACATTCGGTTAATAATAATGTAATATCACGAATTAAAATTTGTAACCTTTGTTTCGGTTCATTACTTGAGACCTAACAACGCTTTTACGTTTGCAGTGTCGGCTTTAGCAACTACGCTGAAGTGAGTGAGGTTACGTTTTTGCTTCTTGGTCTTCTTTGTCAAGATGTGACTCTTGAAAGCATGTTTTCTCTTGATTTTTCCTGATCCGGTAAGGGCGAACCTCTTTTTGGCACCGGAGTTAGTTTTAACCTTAGGCATTTTTTTGAGTTTAATAATTATTAATTCGGTTGATTATTTATTAGCCAACTCGTGGCTTATTTTTTCTTTGGTGTTAGCATGATTATCATGCGTTTCCCTTCAAGGAGTGGCATTTGCTCTACTTTGCCATATTCTTCGAGGTCATTTGCAAATCTTAAAAGAAGTACTTCGCCTTGCTCTTTGAATAAGATTGAACGACCTTTGAAAAATACGTAAGCTTTTACTTTCGAACCTTCTTGCAAGAAGCTAATCGCGTGTTTAAGCTTGAAATTGTAGTCGTGGTCATCGGTTTGAGGTCCGAATCTAATTTCTTTAACTACTACTTTTGTTTGCTTGGCTTTTTGTTCCTTAGCACGTTTCTTTTGTTGGTACAAGAACTTTTGATAGTCAAGCACGCGACATACCGGTGGTTCGGCATTTGAAGAAATCTCAATAAGATCGAGACCTAAATCGTCGGCTATACGCAACGCTTCTTGAATTGACACAATGCCATTTTCCACATTATCGCCTACCAAACGTACTTCGCGAGCACGAATGCGCTCGTTGATAGCGTGCTGATCCTTTCCATCACGTCCTCGGCCTTCGCCGTTGCGTGGTGATGCATCTCGACCTCCCGGTCGTGATTGTTGCGATTGATAGGGGGGACGTGATGTCCCGGGGGCATGTTGCGGACGCGGTGCGCCTGTTTGATTGGGTTTTTTATCCATTAATGAATTATTGGTTGATCATATTTTCGATTTCTCGAGTGATTTCGTCTGCAAAGGTAGCAATTTTCATCATACCTTTATCACCTTCACCCTGTTTTCTTACAGAAATTTCACCATTTTCTGCTTCTTTTTCTCCAACAATGAGCATATATGGGATTCTTTTGAGCTCATTGTCGCGAATTTTTTTGCCGATTTTCTCGTTTCGGTCGTCGACTTCAGCTCTAATATCGCGCATTGAAAGTTGTTTTGCAACTTCGTAAGCATAGTCGTTGTATTTCTCGCTGATGGGGAGTACGACTGCTTGTTCGGGAGCAAGCCACAATGGGAATTTTCCTGCGGTATGTTCGAGTAGCACGGCTACGAAACGTTCCATTGAACCGAAAGGTGCACGGTGAATCATGACCGGACGATGTTTTTGGTTGTCGGCTCCGGTGTATTCCAATTGGAAACGTTCGGGAAGGTTGTAGTCAACTTGGATTGTTCCGAGCTGCCAACGACGTCCAATTGCATCTTTCACCATGAAGTCGAGTTTCGGACCATAGAATGCTGCTTCTCCAAGTTCTTTGCGTGCTTTAAGACCTTTCTCCTCGCATGCTTCGATAATTGCAGTTTCAGCAAGGTGCCAATTTTCGTCGGTCCCGATATATTTCTCCTTGTTGTTGGGGTCGCGGAGTGAGATTTGTGCCTCAAAATTTTCAAACTTCAATGCTTTGAAGATATAGAAAATAATATCCATTACTTTGAGGAACTCCTCTTTAATCTGGTCGGGAGAACAGAAAATGTGAGCATCATCTTGAGTAAATCCGCGGACGCGTGTCAACCCATGGAGCTCGCCACTTTGTTCGTAGCGGTATACTGTACCAAACTCTGCTAAACGCAAAGGCAATTCGCGATATGAGCGGGGGAATGCCTTGAATATTTCGCAGTGGTGAGGGCAGTTCATCGGTTTAAGCAAGTACTCTTCGCCTTCTTCCGGAGTGTGGATGGGTTGGAACGAGTCTTTACCGTATTTTGCATAGTGACCTGATGTTACATACAACATTTTGTTGCCAATATGCGGAGTGATTACCTGTTGGTAACCATATTGTTTTTGAATTTTACGCAAGAACTGTTCGAGGCGGTCGCGAAGAGCGGCACCTTTCGGAAGCCATAGAGGCAAACCTGCACCCACATTTTGTGAAAATGCGAACAATTCCATTTCTTTGCCGAGTTTACGGTGGTCGCGTTTTTTAGCTTCCTCAAGTATTGCAAGATATTCATCGAGCATTTTTTTCTTGGGGAAGGTGACACCATAAACGCGTACAAGCTGGTTGCGTTTTTCATCGCCACGCCAG
Source organism: uncultured Barnesiella sp. (assembly GCA_964462445.1). Lineage (GTDB taxonomy): Bacteria > Bacteroidota > Bacteroidia > Bacteroidales > Muribaculaceae > JAGBWK01. The sequence goes on from CAYWXG010000079.1 coordinate 3,272, forward strand.
TATGCACCTGCAAGCGACATTACTTTTGCTGCTTTAATAGGAGCAGTAGTGGGGATGTGCGGACCACGGCACAAGTCGGTGAAGTTACCTTGAGTATATGTGGTGATGTGACCATCCTCAAGTTCTGAGATAAGCTCACACTTGTATTCTTCGCCTCTTTCGCCAAACATTTTAAGAGCATCGGCTTTAGAAATGTCGGCACGCTTGATTTCTTCTTTGCGTTGCGCCAATTCTATCATTTTAGCCTCGATTTTACCAAAATCGGCTGCTGTGATATTGTGACCATTGGGGTCTATATCATAATAGAATCCGTTTTCAATTGCCGGACCGATACCGAATTTAACACCGGGGAATAGTTCTTGCAATGCTTCAGCAAGAAGGTGTGCAGAACTGTGCCAGAAAGCATGCTTACCTTCTGCATCATCCCATTTGAAAAGCTTGATTGCTGCATCAGAGTTAACAGGACGCGTCAAATCCCATTCTTCTTCATTGATTGATGCTGCTAATACATCTTGTGCCAATCGGGGGCTTATGCTTTCAGCGATTTGGAGCGGAGTAACGCCTGCTTCAAATTGCTTAACTGAACCGTCGGGAAAAGTAATGTTTATCATCTTTAAATTCTTGATTATCAATTAATTATCACCTACAACGTGACAACTGCACAAAAATCGACACAAAGATACGATATTTTTCATTCTAAATCAAGAAAATCACATAAAAATATTCGTTATAATAGCGTGTAGAGTCCAACAGCAAATGCAAAATTAGTTCAAGTTTGCGAAAAAACGATTT
>CAYWXG010000080.1:0-3930 GCA_964462445.1 uncultured Barnesiella sp.
TAGTTTTCAACTTCCTTTTTTATTTTTTTCAAAATTATTTAGGACAATATTGCTACTATACCCCATAAAGTTTCGCCAAATATTAATTTGTACTAAAAAATATCAATATAATATTTGATATTTTTATTATAAAACGTAACTTTACAAGATAGAACTTGTTGCAATATATACCATATAGCACCATCATTATTACCAAACCCACATCAATCATGAAAAACTTCAAACTGAATATAGTTATCCTACTAACCATAATCATCCCCTCTCTCTCTTTCGCTCAATCTACTTTTGAAATTGGGGGTAAGACTTACTACCTACACAAATTATCACAAGAAGATTTAAGCTACTACGACCCGGCCGACGCTTTTTGGAATCAAAATATGGTTGCCGACAATAAATACATATATATTGCCGACCATACCGATAAATATTCAGAGACTTCTCATCTAAAAATCAAGGTATACGACGCAATCACCGGCTACAAAGTCGACAACGATATAATTATCCCCGAAAATGAACTATATAAATTCGACATTGATTTAAACTTCGATGACGAACATCGCTGTTTCTATCTCGTAGAATGCAACGACGATGACCACCTTATCCTATTCCTAAACACCTCATACTCGGGGAAAAATGCCGGAGTTCCCAGCGGAGATGATTTCTATTTTTATTTAATTAATAAAAATGGGACAATCGAAAAAGAATTCGCTGCCAACACTACAAATCTATCATTCACCATTATGGACTTTGGAATTCCACAATTAACCGGTAGTCCCGCTGAAGGCAATTTCGACATTATTATTCCGATGGTAAGTGAAAACGGAAGATTCTCTCTAATAAAATACGAGTACAACGACTTCACTCAGTCAAATTTATCAACTATAGTTTACAACAAAGTATCACCTGATGCCCTCGTTGGCTACTCTAAACCATCTGTTAAAATAGTTGATGATAACTTCATCATTGTCGATGATAGAAATATCGGCCCTTCGCTATATTCCCACACATCATCATCAGAAACTCTTTTCGGCGAACTTAGTGAGAATAATATTTCAGGTCTCGGATGCAATATTTTCGATTTAAATGGACATCGCATTCTTTGTTCCGGCGATATCTACGAAGGTAATACCCAAATTAATCTCGGATTATGGGATAGCAATAACACTACCGGCGATGCAAACGCGATAAATTTTGACAGCTATTCTCATCTTGCTTCACTCAAATTCGGTCCATCTACTTTTAAATCCAAAATATCCCCCTACGCCTATCGACAATTCATTGCAATTTCAGACTTCGGTGCCACAGTAAAGCATATACACGTCTACGTCCCCGGTGAATTTTTAGCAACCTATCAAATTAATGGACAAAGCATCCCTACCGATGTAGGCTACATCACTGAAATTCATCAAAATCAGCCTATTGGCTATCATATAAGTAATAAACAAATATATTTTAATTATCCGATTGAAAATATCCACATATATAATTTGATGGGGAATGAAGTATTTCAATCTACTGAACCCGTCAATTCAGTCAACCTTACAAACTTCATAAATGGTGTTTACATTATTGCTACACCACAACAAACAATAAAAATACTTTTGTAAATATATAATATATGGCAACAGATAAATCAAAGAAAGCGATAAAAAAAGAAGATGCTTCTGCTGGCAAAGATGCAAAACTCAGTGCACTTAAAGCCGCAATGGGTCAAATTGAAAAATCCTATGGACGTGGGGCAATCATGCGATTAGGCGATGATGCCGTTGAGCAAGTTGAAGTTATCCCCTCCGGATCTATCGGACTCAACTACGCTCTTGGCGTAGGTGGCTACCCAAAAGGAAGGATTATTGAAATCTATGGTCCGGAATCATCAGGTAAAACAACCCTCGCAATTCATGCTATTGCTGAAGCTCAAAAACGTGGTGGCATCGCTGCCATTATCGATGCTGAACATGCTTTCGATCGTTTCTACGCTGAAAAATTAGGTGTAGATGTCAACGAATTACTCATGTCACAACCCGACAATGGAGAACAAGCCCTCGAAATTGTCGAACGTCTTATCCGCTCTGCCGCAGTCGATCTTATAGTCGTTGACTCTGTAGCTGCACTTACTCCAAAAGGGGAAATTGAAGGCGACATGGGCGACCGAAACATGGGACTACAAGCTCGACTAATGTCACAAGCAATGCGCAAACTCACCGGCGCAATTTCGCGCACAAACACCACTTGTATCTTCATTAACCAATTGCGTGCTAATATTGGCGCCATGTTCGGACCATCTGAAACTACTACCGGTGGTAATGCTTTGAAATTCTACGCTTCAGTTCGCATCGATATTCGTCCTGCCACTTCTCTCAAAGATGGTGAAAATGTGATTGGACGTCACACTAAAGTCAAAATCGTTAAGAACAAAGTTGCGCCTCCTTTCAAAAAATGCGAATTCGACATAATGTTTGGGGAAGGAATATCCAAAGCCTACGAAATTCTCGACCTTGGCGTTGAATACAATATTGTACAAAAATCCGGTTCTTGGTTCAGTTACGACGGCAACAAAATTGCACAGGGACGAGATGCCGCCAAACGTGTTATTGAGGACAACCCGGAACTTGCCGAAGAACTTGAAGCAAAAATTATGGACGCGCTAAAAGAAGCCGAAAGTAGTAGATATGGCAAGAAAAAAGCAACGCCCTTAGCAACACCCTCAATTAGTAAAGATGATAATCTCGACGAAATCGACCTCGACGAAGACCTCCTCCTCGAAGATGACGATGATTTAGTCTAACACTATAATTAAAATGGAGGTTTCGCGCTTGCAAGCCTCCATTTTATTTCTATCGTAAACATTCATTCAACATTCTTTTTTATGATTTTAACAATGAACAACTTTAACACTCGTAATGTTCATCAACGCGACCAACTTCTTAATTTCAATGCAGAAGAACATATCTACACCCATAATTCAACAATATTAAAATCTGTAACCACCCTCGTTGAAGAATGTTTTGAAAAATTTGACACCGACTATTGGGCTCCAAGAATTGCGGCCAAAAGAGGAATATCCGAAACTGAATTACGTAAACAATGGGAAGATAAAGCTGATGAAGCTCGCACACTTGGCACTTTGATGCACGATAAAATCGAAAAATATTATCTTGGTGAGAATCCGACTTCCGATGAAACATACCGTCTTTTTGAAGAATTTACCAATGAATATAAACTAAAACCCTACCGCACGGAGTGGGCGATATTCGATGAAGAGTTACAAATTGCCGGAACATTGGATTTCCTTGAATACTCCAACAACGAATTCACTATCTACGATTGGAAACGCTCTGATAAAATTATAGGAGACGGAGCACCAATAAAAACCAACCGATACAACAAAACAGCATTCCCACCCATCTCAAATATTCCGGACACTACCTATTGGCACTATGCCCTACAAGTAAGCATATATCGCTATATATTAAAGCGCAAATACGGCATCAATGTAGCAAAGGGGCGGCTTGCGGTTTTCCACCCGTCTAATAGCAAATACTACGTTGTCGACGTGCCATACCTTGAAGAAGAAGTAAAACTACTATTCAAGTAAAATAATTCCCCCTTACAACATTCCAAAGTCCGGTAAGCCTTCGCTCCATACCGCGCCAGCCTATGGAGTGAGGGCCTCCGCGCCCTCACAAAATCACCAACCCTTACAACATTCCAAAGTCCTGGAAAGCCTTCGCTCCCCACCGCGCCAGCCCATGGAGTGAGGGTCTCCGCGCCCTCACAAAACTACCAACCCTATCCACCCTCCGAAGGCCGGTAGGCCTTCGCCCCATAACACACCAGCCATCGAGCTCCCACCGCGTCAGCCCATGAATTGAGCTCCTCCGCGCCCTCACAAAACTACCAACCCTATCTACTTTCCGAAGGCCGGTAGGC
>CAYWXG010000081.1:0-3792 GCA_964462445.1 uncultured Barnesiella sp.
TCCATTTTTTGCACAAAGCTAAGAGACTGCCCAACTTTTATTGTTAGACAGCCTCACTTTATTTATTATGAATGTTGCCAACTATTAGGCATTAATTCGATTCTAACTCGCGCAAATTGATTATCGTTGATTGTAGACGCCAATTTCGTGGAGTGTCATCTTTTCAGTTGTCGGGTGGAATGTAACCTTGACCGCTGCAGCGTTTACTATATCAAAACTATGAATTTTAACCTTCCCATTTTGAGGTGTAACTGGAATTTCAACCCATTCGCCATCGGCATCATAGTAAATTTTGTAGCTGTCAAAACTATGATTGTGGTCGGTTAGCGTGATTGTATTAATTGGGGTCGAGCGGTCAAGTTTTACCATGTACCAAGGCTCTTTTACGCAACGATTGGAAATCCATGCCGAACCGAAATTATCATCGTTGGCATAGTCCATGATTGAGCCGTCATCGCTCCATGATGATTCTGACGGACGTCGTTTTGCGATATTTTCAGCTGTGATTGGACGGGCACTTGCAGTAAGCTCTTTATCCTTCCCTTCGCGCGGTTTCCACAATTCCCCAATCTTTGCAAGCGCAGCCATTGCATTATCATCAATCAGACCATCGGTATTGGGCGCTACGTTAAGAATAAACGTGCAATATGCTTCATTGAAGGGGATAAGGTTGTCGTTTACCAACCATTCCGGTGATTTTACATCTGTAGTAGGGTAGTATGATTTCCAGAACCACGCATCATTCAATGGCAAGCACGACAATGCCGGAAGTACATTGGTATCCTTTGAGATATGTTGTCCTGCATTTTGCTCGAATGATTTGATGTCGGTGTAAAATAGTACATCTTGTGGATATTTAGCTGAATTTAGTTCCATCACAAGACAATTGGGTTGCAACTTCTTGATATAATGATAGATATCATCGAAGGGTATTTCTTCATAACTTATTCTTGACCATGGCGCGTCCCAGCCGTCGATAATTATCGCCGATATTGGACCATATTTTGTCAATAGCTCGTGGAGCTGCCGTTTGATATATTCGGTATGGGTTGAATTGATATATCCCGGACGTATGCGATGGTGGGTGTCGAGAATGGAGTAATATAGCATCACGTCGAGACCGGCTTCTCGGAACGATTCGGCATACTCCTTTACAACATCGCGCCCAAAACCGCTATCGATACAATTATAATCTGTTGTTTCTGTGTCCCAGATACAGTAACCGCTATGATGTTTTGTTGTAAGACATCCGAATTTCATGCCGGCGAGTTTGGCTCCTTCGGTCCATTGTTTGCAATCAAGTTTTTGAGGATTGAATGTTGATGCTGCTTGGTCGGGGTCGGGCCAATCTTGGTCTACAAATGTCGGCATATTGAAATGGATAAACATACCGAAACGTTCGTTCACAAACTTTTGCTGCATCTCTTTTAATGTGTCGGCATTTGCAACAAGACATAAAACCGACAATGCGATAATCGATAAAAATTTTTTCATGAGGTTCTTAGGTTTGTTTCATCTCAACAAAAATACTATTTAATTTGAATTTTTTTCAAAAATTGACGAGTTAATTATAAATTCACATAATCGATATAGAACCTCCCTAAAGACAAAGGAGACGGTAAATCAATGATTGTTCGTCTGCGCTCCGTTTCCGACAAGGAAGAAAATGTCACATTGACATATCCTCGTTGTCAACCTTCAGCTACCTACATTTGCAATTTAGGCGAAGAACCATCCGAAGAATTCAATGGCGAAATCACAATGCCACCCTATGCAATGACCACAATCCTTTTAAAATTCTAAGAAAAATACTAAAATACAATGGCAGAGCGTACTTGACCTTGGGTTTAGTACGCTTTGCGATATTTATCGGGATTTGAATCCTCTAAAATACTAAGATAAGAGGTGTAGCGCGACTGTGCTATATATCCTTCTTCAAGGGCTTTAATTACTGCGCAATGTGGCTCGTGGGTGTGTGTGCAGTTGTTAAAGCGGCAATCTGCACCAATTTTGAATATTTCGGGGAAGAAATGCGATGCTTCATATTCGTCCATTTCTATCGTGCCGAACCCTCTCACCCCCGGAGTATCGATAAGATAACTATTCTCTCCCGCGAGTTGAAACATTTCAGAGAATGTTGTTGTATGCATTCCGGTATCGTGCACCTCTGATATTTCGGCTGTGCGCAAATCCAATCCCGGAATTAAATCGTTGATAAGAGTTGTTTTCCCCACTCCCGAGTTCCCCGAAATTAGTGTCATTTTCCCCACAAGTAATTCGCGTAGTTGCTCAATGCCGTCGCCACATTTTGCCGATGTAGTCACAACCGTGTAGCCAATTGTCTCGTATAAATACTTTACTGCTTCAAGAAGTTCCATATCCTCAGCTTCTATTAGCAAATCAATTTTATTTATAACGATAATTGCCGGCACGCGATATGCTTCCGCGGTAGCAAGAAAGCGGTCGATAAATGTTAACGAAGTAGTGGGGTGGGCGAGAGTGACGATGAGGAGTGCTTGGTCGAGATTGGACGCAAGTATGTGCGACTCTTTCGACAAATTGCTGGCTCTTCGTATGATATAGTTTTTGCGTGGGAGTATCTCTGTAATGAATGCTGTGCCGGAATCGTTAACCGTGATTTTCACTCGATCGCCAACTGCGATAGGATTCGTAGAGCGGATTCCCTTCAATCGGAAATTACCTTTGATTTTGCAATCTATCTCCGCTCCGTCGGATGTGCGAACAACGTACCAACTACCTGTATTTCTTATTACTAATCCCTCCATTTATTCATTTTAAGCAAAAACGAATCAAAATTAAACAAATTGATCGACATAAAAAAGTTTTTAGCATAAAATCTTAAATGGTTGATTATTAGGGGCTTAAGTTGCTACTGCGACTTTTCTCGCTGATTTACTGATAAATAACTCGCTATAAATATGGATTATTTAAAAATAATCATTAATTTTGCAGAAAATTTTTGACCAAATTTCAATTTTATTTTTGGAATTCATTGAAATTCCCTAATAGGTATAATTTTAAAACTAAGAAAAAATGAATGTAGAAGCAATCGGCACATGGGCAGGTCTCGTTTGGACCGCGCTCAATGAAGCTAATGTTTTGGGTACAAAACAAATCAAGAAAGCTACTAAATTGAAAGACAAAGAACTTTACGCAGCTCTTGGTTGGTTGGCTCGCGAAAACAAAATCGCGATCGAAGTATCTGCTGAAGACGAAAAAGAATTGAACATCACTCTTCTCTAATCTGTGAGGAGCTAAGGAAAATTCTTACAAAAGGGGATTTATAATTCATTTTGAATCTTTAATTCACCCTATATACTCTAAACTTATTGCGAAATCGGAGGCTATCATAGTCCTCGATTTCGTTTTTTTATGCTGAAACTTTGCTAATGGAAATTTATGGCTTATGCTATCGATCTTCTTGAATTACATGTCGTCAACGGAAAGTCCTCGATATACAATTTCATACCCATTATATGAGCCGACGGTTTTGAAGAACAGCTCGGATTTTGCTTTCAAAATATTTTCATCAAAGTTTCTCGCTTGACGCTTAACTTCGATAAATTCTATTTTGTTTTCCAACTCATCCTCAGCCACTATGTCGATCTCATTTTCTCCCTTGCGGTCATGCCAATATCCAAGGCGAGTATATTCGCCAGACTCTTTCAATACTTCAATAAAGTAGCTTTCGAGAGATTTACCGCTGAATGTTGAAAAGTCACGCTCAACTATCGTTCTCAATCTGTCATTACCACCAGCCTCAATGATGTG
>CAYWXG010000082.1:0-3737 GCA_964462445.1 uncultured Barnesiella sp.
TATCGCTAATCACCAAATTTTCAACTAATTATATTTCATCGAACTCACGTTAATAATGAGAAATTCGAATGAAGAGAGTATATTATTCCAAAATACACTTGCACTTCATATTAGTGTTTTGCTTGAAAAAAATAGAATAAGAAAAGAGCGTAAAAGTTGCATAATTAAAAGAAAATCACTACTTTTGCAGTCCGATTATATCCAAAAATCAGGAAAGCCGCATATCGGGGAGCGCCTCTGGCCGAGCGCTACGCGATAGTTGGCTATGTGTAATTAATTAATTTTTAAACATTTAAAGAGTGGATACTTTAAGTTACAAAACCTCAATGCCTAACGCACAAAGCGTAGAAAAAGAGTGGGTAGTGGTAGATGCCACCGACCAATCTCTCGGACGTCTCTGTGCGAAAGTCGCCAAATTACTCCGTGGCAAGTACAAACCTTGCTACACTCCTTTCGTAGAATGTGGCGACAATGTAATCATCATCAATGCTGAGAAGGTAAATCTTACCGGCTCAAAGTGGACAAGTCGCGAATACCTAAGCTACACCGGATATCCCGGCGGACAACGCGTAGCAACTCCCGAAGTGTTGTTGAAAAAATCTTACAACAAACACATCAAACCGGGTATGCACCCCCTCTATCTCCACGTAGTAAAAGGTATGCTTCCCAAGAACCGTATCGGACGTCGCATAATCTCTAACATGCACGTTTACAATGGTCCTAACCACCCCCACGAAGCACAAAATCCCAAAGTCATTGACATCAACAAATTGAAATAATCTCAGAGTATGGAAAAAGTTAATGCAGTAGGCCGTCGTAAAGCAGCAATCGCACGCGTAATCCTCTCAGAAGGTAACGGCACCATCACTATCAACAAACGCCCTCTTGAGGTTTATTTCCCCTCATCTATCCTTCAATACATCGTACGTCAACCACTTACACTTTTGGACGTAGCTGAAAAATACGACATCCGTGTAAACCTCGATGGCGGCGGTTACAAAGGACAAGCAGAGGCGCTTCGTTTGGCTATCGCTCGCGCACTTGTAAAAGTTAATCCCGACGACAAGTCAGCACTCCGTAAAGAAGGCTTCATGACCCGTGACCCGCGTTCAGTTGAACGTAAGAAACCCGGTCAACCCAAAGCACGCAAACGCTTCCAGTTCTCAAAACGTTAATCTCGTTTTACAGTACTTGCAGCGTGAGAGCTTGACTCTCGCAGCGTAAAAAAATAGAACTCTCCCTCCAGAATGTTTAGTATCTAAATCTCCCGGATGGACACGTTCCCTACCTGGAGGTTAAATTTCACAGAACGTAAACAAAAAAATAAAAACAAAATGTCAGTAACATTTGAACAACTCTTAGAAGCAGGTTGCCATTTCGGTCACCTCAAACGTAAATGGAACCCTGCTATGGCGCCCTACATTTTCATGGAGCGCAATGGTATCCACATCATAGACCTCTACAAGACTGCAGCAAAGCTCGACGAAGCAGCCGCAGCTCTTAAGAGTATAGCAAAAGGTGGCAAGAAAATCCTTTTCGTAGCTACCAAAAAACAGGCCAAACAAGTGATTGCTGAGAAGGCTCAATCAGTAGGTATGCCCTACGTAATCGAGCGCTGGCCGGGCGGTATGCTCACCAACTTCCCCACAATCCGCAAAGCAGTTAAAAAGATGTCGGCTATTGACAAAATGACAAAAGACGGCACTTTTGACAATCTTTCAAAACGCGAAAAACTCCAAATTTCACGTCAACGTGCAAAACTCGAAAAGACTCTTGGCTCAATCGCTGATTTGAACCGTCTTCCCTCAGCTCTTTTCGTAGTTGACGTAATGAAAGAGCATATCGCAGTAGCAGAAGCTGTGCGTCTCGGTATTCCCGTATTCGCAATTGTTGATACAAACTCTAATCCTAACGATATCGACTTCGTAATCCCTGCAAACGACGATGCAAGCAAATCAATCGATTTGATTCTCTCAACAGTGTGCGAAGCTATCAACGAAGGTATCCAGGAACACAAAGCAGAGAAAGTAGACAATGCAGAAGCAGAAGAAGTAGCTCCCAAGCGTGAACGCCGTCGCGTAAGCCGCAAAGAAGAGCCCGCTGCCGATGCTGAAGCAGCTGCTGAAGCTACAACAGAAGAATAATATCCCAACCGGTATATTCATCTAATAGACCGGCACTCAATCTATTGAATGTCGGTCTATATTTTCTAAAAAGTAAATCTAATAAAAAACGCTTTAAAACAGTATATTATGGCAGTAACAATGGCCGAAATCAGCAAGCTCCGCGCCCTCACAAGCGCCGGCTTGATGGATTGCAAAAAAGCTCTCGCCGAAACTGACGGCGACATCGAAGCAGCAGTAGAAATTCTCCGCAAAAAAGGACAAGCCGTAGCAGCAAAACGCGAAGACCGTCAAGCTGCCGAAGGTTGCGTTATCGCTAAAAACGAAGGCAACTTTGCTGCAGTTCTCGCTCTCAACTGCGAAACTGACTTCGTAGCAAAGAATGCAGGCTTCGTTGAACTCACCAACAAAATCCTCGATGCAGCTATCGCTAACCGCGTTGCTAACCTCGAAGCTCTTAAGGCCCTCGAAATCGATGGTCGCACCGTAGCTGACCTCGTTGTTGAAAACACCGGTAAAACCGGTGAAAAGACTGAAATCTCAGCTTATGAAGTAATCGAAGCTCCCGCTACTACTTCTTACACTCACTTCGGCAACAAACTTGCTACTATCGTAGGTTTCAACCTCGAAAACGTTGACTACCAAGCAGGTCGTAACGTTGCTATGCAAGTTGCTTCTATGAACCCCATCGCAGTTGACCGCGACAGCGTTCCCGCTTCTGTTCTCGAATCAGAAAAAGCTATCGCTATCGAAAAAACTAAAGATGAACAAGTTCGCAAAGCTGTTGACGCTGCGCTTAAGAAAGCAGGCTTGAACCCCAACCACTTCGACACTGAAGACCACATCGAGTCTAACATGTCAAAAGGCTGGATCACTGAAGAAGAAGCTGCTAAAGGTCGCGCTATCATGGCTGAAGTTGCAGAACAAAAACGTGCTAACCTCCCCGCTGCAATGATCGAAAACATTGCTATCGGTCGTGTTAACAAATTCTGCAAAGAATCTTGCTTGATGGAACAAGAATTTATCAACGACGCAAAAATGACTATCGCTCAATATCTCGACAGCGTAGAAAAAGGTCTTGTTGCCGTTGCTTTCAAACGCATAAACCTCAACCAAGACTAATCCGGAATTGTGGAGTCGTAGAATAACGACACCCCACAATCAACGATAAATATTAAAGAAACTCCTTGCATTGCGATGCAGGGAGTTTTTTTGTATATAGCTTTCAATTCATAAAAAGCAATGGTGTTCCACCTTGTGAGTAGAACGCTTTTGTTCATAAGGTTTTAGTGTTTATTTGCTGATAATTAGTACTAATTGTAAAAAAGTAGGACTAAGCCCCTGTAACACATTGGCTACCATTACGTTATGTGGAATTATGATTTTCCTATTACTTTCTTTACAATTAGGGCTAAATTCGGAGATGGGTTGATACATAAAATGCCAAAAATGGAGGGAAGGGGGTATTTAGCGTAGTATATTTGGCGAGGGGTGTAACATTTTGGTGCATTTTTGATGTCAGTGGGTTGTCCTGACTTCGTCAATGCGTACCCCAAAAGTCTTCGGTGAATAGTTTTTCAATGCGTTGATGACGTTTCATTATCATCGTTTTTG
>CAYWXG010000083.1:0-3549 GCA_964462445.1 uncultured Barnesiella sp.
ATTTTTTTTTGAATCAATAGCAAAAGAGGCCGACTAACAAACTTGTTAGACAGCCTCATACATTAAACTAATATTAACTCCAACTAGGTATCCAAGAAAGTTCATCAATTGAACTAGCACCTGGGTCGTATTGCAAGTATTCTGTTGGGCTAAATGTAATAAAGGAGGGGTTAATTACTCCTATATAATAGAAGCCATTTGGCAATTTACATATTACAGGTTTCCATTTATAATCCTCAGTAGTCCATAATATAGTTGGGTCTGTTACAACATTAGAATTGAATCCACATTCAGTAATAACAAAACTTCCCGAACCAATTGTATCATTGCTGAAGATTAAATATGTGGGGGGGGTGTTAACAAAACACGCTCTGCCAACCCTACGACTGTTTTTTTAGTCAAAAATGGATCTGTTGCCATAATTCTAAGAATTTTAATTATCTTTGAATATGTATATTTGTGCTGGGTATAATTAACCTATACCAATATTTTTCTTTGGTGTATTCAAGTATATAATTGGTTTTTTTATTTCAATTATTAATTGTTGGCGTTTACTGCAGGTTTGGCGATGGATATGAGTAATTTATCTTCATTAAGATATTTACGAGATAACACTAAAACATCATTTTTTGTTAGTGATTTAATTGCAGCTATTTGCCTCTCTAAATAGTCCTTTGGTGTCCCGTTATGGAAATGTGATATATGATGATCCATAATAGAAAATGGAGAATCTAATATGGCGGCAAGCGATGTCATTGCGTTATTTTTAACCACGTTCAGTTCATCTTCGTCTATCGGTTGCTCGCACAAACGTTGCATTTCATATTTCACTTCTTTAATAACTGCATCCACATATTGTGGCGCAGTATTTGTGGATATTGAAATAACCCCACCTTCTCTATAACCATATAAATTTGCTTGAATACCGTAGGTATAACCTTTATCTTCACGAATATTTGTCATCAATCTACTACCAAAGTATCCCCCCAAAGCCATAACAACGAGACGCAAAGAGATATAATCCTCATGGCTACGGTCGATAGTCGGCATTGACATTATTATTGAGGACTGATGTTCGGCATCGACATTCTTAATTAATGTTTGACTACTTACGGGCTGCATCGGGATTATCTCAATTGGAGTAGATGCCGCATTATCATATTTAAATTGAGAAAACATATCAACGACAATAGGCAATATCTCTTTTATTGCTCCGGCTACAAATACTTTTGGCTTTCGTGAAAAAGTACGTATGTATTCCGACTTTAGACTATCTCGTGACAAGTTCTCAATTTCATCTGCATTCAAGACTTGATTAATTGGATGGCCCTTTCCAAATACCATTTGCTTGTCAAGTTGAGACGCTATATAAGTCACATTTTTTTGCGACAACAAATATTGTGCTTTCCTTTTTTGTCGTAATGTTTCGAATTCTTTAAGCGGAAATGTTGGAGCTGATAATATTTCCTTTAATATAGGCAAAATATGTGATGTCGATTTATTGGGAGACCACAGACTCACAATTGTATTCCCTGTCAATACATCTGATTTTAACCAGGCACCATAATAATCTAATGTATTTGAGATCTCACTTCCTGAATACGATATTGTACCTTCTCGAAGCAATTGAACTGACAATTGCAAAGCATCAGGTATGATAGCATTCATAATACCTGAATCATAACTTACTGTTATACGATTTACCGGTTGGTCCCCTGCATCTATCGCATATATCTCAACTCCGTTAGGCAATATAATTAACTCCGGATATGGTATTGAAATTTGAGAGAATCCGCTGATCGGTGGCTCTATTGTTCTATCTAAATATTGAGACATTTCAATTTAGTCAAATAGTTTATTTTCAGTAGCAAACTTTATCGCAGCGTCAAGGTCAGCAGGAGTATCAATGCCAATTGTAGGTTGTTCTGTTATAGCTACTTTAATTTTATATCCATTGTCAAGCCAACGAAGTTGCTCCAGCGACTCGGCAATTTCATGATTAGAGCGGGGTAGTGCAGTAATCTCCGAAAGTACATCTTTTTGATAAGCGTATATGCCCACGTGCGAATAGAATGTGCATTTATCGAGCCATTTGGTATACTCTGTTCCTCTTACGTATGGAATAATTGAGCGAGAGAAATAGAGTGCCTGCATATTTGTTGAGAATAAAACCTTTACAAGATTGGGATCAAATAGAGCATCAAAGCCTTTGTTTGAATCAAATTTTCTTACTAAAGTGGCAATTTGAGTATTTCCCTCTTCAAAACAAGACTTTAATAGATTAACCTGCTCAGGGTCTATAAACGGCTCATCACCCTGTACGTTTATTATTACATCCGAATTACACCCAATAAGTTTAATTGCTTCATTGATTCGATCCGTTCCGCTGGCGTGGTTGGGCGATGTCATTACTACATTTGCTCCGATGCGTTTACATTCATCATAGATTCGCTGATCATCGGTTGCGACCCACACATCTTCGACAGCCTTTTTGACTCTATGATATACGCGACTTATCATACTTTCGCCTCGTATTTCAGCTAAAGGCTTGCCCGGGAAACGAGTAGATGCATAACGTGCAGGAATGATAGCTGTAAATGTTAGATTTCCCATGTCGATTTTGTAATATATTAGTGAGATAAAGCAGTTAAAATATTCGTAGTAGCAACAACTGGATTCGGAGATTCGATTATTTGCTCAGACAAAGCAAATCCGGCAACCCCAAATTGCATCAATGATAGCATCTCTACGATTTCAATTCGTCCGCTGACAACTATATGAATATTGTTGCCATTTTTATTCGCCTCTACAATAATATTCTGAATTTCAGATATTGAGAATTTATCATAATCAATAACAACATAATCCGTATCCAGACCTTTAAGAGCTAATATCTCATCAGCATTATTTACTTCAACGCCTATTACCGCTTCTGCACCAAGGTATTCTCTCGCTTCAGCCGGATTCATGTCATTTTTTTTAAGAAAAACACCATGAATATTTGCCTCTCTTACTAATTCAACATCTGAATTAACAATTAGAAAGGCACCATTTTCTTCACAAAGAGGGCGAAGTTCATTTACTATATCCTTTTGTGTCACACCATCGGGTAATGAATTTGAAACTTGTATCCATAAGCAACCACCTTCAATTGCCATTTTAGCCTGTTCGATGATGCTATAATTGTCGGATTTCGAAGTAATAAACTGCAACATGGTATTCTTCTTTTACATATATTAAACAAAAAGCTGTCTAATAAAGTTAGACAGCTTGAATTGTTGGGGTGAAATGTGGGTTTCGAACCCACGACCTTCGGAACCACAATCCGACGCTCTAACCAGCTGAGCTAATTTCACCATGTTTATGTGTTAATATCATTCTTTTATCAATATATTGGAATTGATTTGCTGATTTCAACGCTGCAAAGGTACTAATTATTTTTTAATTAGCAACATTTTTATGTGAAATTTTTAATGCTCGGACCACTTTTATTAATTTGTGTAGAGTCCAACAGCAAATGCAAAATTAGTTCAAGTTTGCGAAAAAACG
>CAYWXG010000084.1:0-3398 GCA_964462445.1 uncultured Barnesiella sp.
CCTACCGGCCTTCGGATGAATTGTAAGGGAGGTGATTATGAGGGCTGGTAAGCCCTCAGTCCATGGGCTGGCGCGGTGGTGTGGTGATTGTGAGGGGCGGAAGCCCCTCAGTCCATGGGTAAGCCCCTCAGTCCATGGGGTTGTGCCGGCTATTTGTATTGTTGGAGGAGGTTGGCGAGGATTGGGACACCGACGGTGGCTTTCTCCGGAATTACGTTGACGAAAGATGGTACTTGAGCCGGATTAGGGTCGATATAGAAAATCGGCGTGCCCCGTTTTACGTATTGAATAAGAGCCGCAGCCGGGTAGACTTGCAGAGTGGTGCCGATAACAACGAAAATGTCGGCATCAGCAACTAATTGAGTGGCGGGTTCCATCATTGGGACAGCTTCTTGGAAGAAAACGATGTTGGGGCGTACGTGGTGCCCGTCGATAATGGTGTCGGGAGTAGACCGGAAATTAGGGTCATTGAGTCGGAATATTTTATTATCATTGTCAATGTCGCGGAGAGTCATCAGTTCGCCATGAAGATGAAGAATATTGGAGCTTCCGGCGCGTTCGTGAAGATCGTCGACATTTTGGGTGATTATACTGACATCGAAATCTTGTTCCAGATTTACAAGGGCGAGGTGAGCGAGGTTGGGCTTAACATTGGCAAGTTGAGCGCGTCGGTCGTTGTAGAAATTATGAACGAGAGCCGGGTTGCGCTGAAACCCGTCGGCCGAACACACGTCCATGACATTATAATTTTCCCAAAGGCCGTTGGCGTCGCGGAATGTAGAGATGCCACTTTCTGCGCTTATCCCGGCTCCGGTAGAAATAACTAATTTTTTCTTCATAATATTGTTAATAATTAGGTGAATGATTGTTGTAGCTTGCAAAAGCAGTTGAACAAAAAATTGGGGTCGTTGTTGTAAGGTTGAATTAAAATACAAATATATGGTTTTTTGTGTCAATTTTTGAGAATTCAAATTTAAATCTTAACTTTGTCAGAGATGGGATATAGAGTGGTTTTGCATTTGCGAGCCACGTATCCCGCGAAACAATAAATAATATAAACTAACCATGATAAATCCTCATAGATATTGTGTGATAATGTGTGGCGGCATCGGGAGTCGATTTTGGCCATACAGTAGAACTGATCGTCCCAAGCAGTTTTTAGATTTTCTCGGCACAGGACGCACGTTGTTGCAAATGAGTTATGACCGAGTGTTGTCGTTGGTAGATCCGGAGCACATAATAATAGTGACCAATGCGCAATATGCGTCACTTGTGAAAGAACAGTTGCCCGACGTCAACGAGAAACATATACTTTTGGAGCCGGTTCGCCGTAATACAGCTCCGTGTATAGCATGGGCAGCGTGGCATATTGCCGCCATTGATCCGGAGGCATCAATGATAGTGACCCCGAGTGACCATTTGATTACACGAGAACGAGAATTTGAAGCAGCAATAGCCTCCGGCTTTGAATTTGTAGAGACTCATGATGCATTATTAACGCTTGGCATCAATCCCACTCGCCCCGAAACAGGATATGGCTATATCCAGATAGGGGAGCAGATGGAAGGTGATGTGCTTAAAGTAAAGACATTTACAGAGAAGCCCAATCTTGAATTGGCGAGGGTGTTTGTAGAGTCGGGAGAGTTCTTTTGGAATTCCGGAATCTTTATGTGGAGTGCAAAAAGTATCAAGAAGGCGATGCTAAATCATGCCCCCGATATAGCGAACATCTTTGAAGGAGGAGTTGACAGTTTCAACACTCCCTCGGAGCCGGAATGGATAATGCGTAATTTCCCGGGATGCATGGGAATTTCAATAGACTTTGCGGTGATGGAGAAATCGTCGAATGTATATGTAAAGACGGTTAATTTCGGATGGGACGATTTAGGGGCATGGAGTGCGTTGTACGACAATTCGCCGAAGAATCGCGATGCTAACGTAACGCAACAGTGCTCGGTATTATCATATAACTCCACGGGTAATATATTTGCCGTTAGCAATCCTGACAAGCTTATTGTGGTTGACGGGTTGAAGGATTATATCGTAGCCGACACAGGCGATGTGTTGCTCATCTGCCCGAAGTCGGAGGAGCAGCGCATAAAAAATATGGTCAATGACGCGCGAATAGCGTATGGAGATAAATATTTGTAGAGAAAGTGGCAGATGCATTTGACATACGAGCCCAGGTGAGCGACCGCGATGGCGATTTTGAGCGCGCACTACGCCCGCAACGCTTTGAGGATTTTTCCGGACAGGAAAAGATAGTGGAAAATCTGCGGGTGTTTGTCGCGGCGGCACGTATGCGAGGCGAGTCTCTTGACCATTTGCTATTGCATGGTCCTCCCGGATTGGGGAAAACGACACTTTCGGCTATTATAGCCAATGAGTTGGGTGTTGGATTCAAGGTTACCTCCGGCCCGGTGCTTGATAAACCGGGCGATTTAGCGGGAATATTGACGTCGTTGGAGGAGAATGATGTGCTTTTTATCGACGAAATACATCGATTGAGTCCGATAGTAGAGGAATATCTCTACTCTGCAATGGAGGATTATCGTATAGATATAATGATAGATAAAGGTCCCGGTGCCCGTTCGGTACAGTTGTCATTGGCTCCGTTCACATTGGTGGGAGCGACAACACGTTCGGGATTGCTGACATCTCCCTTGCGAGCACGATTTGGTATAAACTGCCATTTGGAATACTATGACCATGAGATATTGAAGTCGATAGTGTTGCGTTCGGCACGTTTGCTTGGTACGCAATGCACATCGGAGGCGGCACTTGAAATAGCGATGCGTTCGCGTGGCACACCTCGTATAGCCAATGCATTGTTGCGTCGAGTGCGCGATTTTGCAATGGTAAAAGGGTCGGGAGTAGTTGATCTTGCAATAGCTAAGTTTGGCCTTGAAGCGTTGAATATCGATCGCTATGGTCTTGATGAGATTGATAATAAGATACTTACTACAATCATAACTAAGTTTAAAGGAGGACCGGTGGGATTGTCGACAATCGCGACGGCGCTCGGCGAGGATCCCGGTACGATAGAGGAGGTGTATGAGCCGTATCTTATTAAAGAGGGATTTATAAAACGTACGCCACGCGGTAGAGAAGTAACAGAGTTGGCGTATTCGCATCTGGGACGCGCTCTAAATGATGATTTAGGGGGTCTTTTCGAATAGCGAGTAAATGATTGTGAGGGGCTGGTAAGCCCTCATTCCATAGGCTAGCGCGGTGGGGGAAACGTGGGTGTTGTTATGGAGCGAAGCCCTACCTCTCCGGAGGTATCGCTTTGCTCAACCCCCGGTTATTTATGTCGCTACGCTTTCCCGTGCTTCGCACGATGTGAGGGCTGGTAAGCCCTCATTCCATAGGCTGACGCATTCCTATGAGGGGCGGAA
>CAYWXG010000085.1:0-3272 GCA_964462445.1 uncultured Barnesiella sp.
TTTAGTTTTCAACTTCCTTTTTTATTTTTTTCAAAATTATTTAGGACAATATTGGGCTGAGATATGACCTTGACAGTTCCGAGCCCTTCCATAAGTGATTTTATTTCAAATCCACCCTGTCCTGAATGAAGATTTCCATCAGCAGCATCCTTGTTAAGAGCCGTTGTAAAGCCGCTCATCAACACATCTGCACCAGACACACCGTCTTTTAGAGGGACACCATTGTTGGCGATTGTTATTACAATATTACCATCCTCTGACTTCCAATCGAAACGTATTTCGTTATTGGAATCAGTAACAAAGCCATGAGCTTTGGCGTTGGCGACGATGTTGTTGAAAATTCTTTCAAGTAACTTTACAGGAGCATAAAAAATATCTGCAGCATCAGTATGTTCATACTTGATTTCGCTAGTCTCGTCATCAAAGCAGGGGTAATCGGCGACGTTATCATTGCCGATGTTAACCATTCTAACCGTTGGAGAAGAATGTGTGGCAATATAGTCGTTGATAAATTTGTATGGATTGATTTCTACATCCTTTCCCCAGTCTGGCTTTTCAAAGCGTAGTGATTCTACCTGTCTTTGGAGAGTTGACATAGCATAACTTATGCTTCTTATCAAATCTTTGACAGATATCGGATTGATGCGTCCAACGGTATCGGAAAGTTTAATGCCTTCTTCATGATGTTCTACATGCATTTTCAGCTGTTCCCAGTTGGAAGAGAGTGCTGATAGGGTTTGAATCATTGCATGACGGGTGCTTCGCACTTCACGCTTCCGCGAATTCAAAGTCTCTTGTAGCTCACTTTCCAAGTCACTCATTTCAGATGACAGGACTTCCGATATAAGTTGTTCTCGTTCCTCAAGGGTGTTATGTTGCGGGACTATAATCTGTCCAAGATCTAACTTGCTTAAACTGGAAAAAGTGACACCTACAGTCTGAGCTTTGATTTGGTCTGCAACTATCTTTGTAGATAGTACAGCGGCAAGATATTTTGCGCTGATACCCTCGATTGGTTTAAGAATCTTTATGAAACCAGACGGGAAAGCAATTTTTCCGGCGAACCCCTCTGTATATACAGTGCGAATATTACCGCTGACGATAGCAAGAACCACAGCGTTCTCTGGCACCTGCACGTGTTTTTTTGCAGTGGACACTTTCCCGTCTTCAATCTTTACGGGAACAAACGGTTTACGGTGCATTGCTGCCGGGATAGAGGAACCCGTAATAAAATACTCGGCGGAGATGTCTTTACCTCGAAGTTCCGATACCTCTTCTACAAGTTCAGAAAGAGGAACTCCATTAGTTGGTTTTGGAATAAGATATAGTGACGGGGTCAAATCAGACCCAATTAAATTCTCATAAGAAATAGCAATACCAGTCTGGCCTTCACATGGACCATATCCCTCCTGAGCATCCTCTATGTCTGATTCAAAGGCTTCTAAAAAGCTTTCTAAATCAAAGGTTGTGGCGCGATAAACGCTTTTGGCAAAACGCGTATACCCAGTGGCATCTCCAAAGAGAATTTCTTCATTCTCGATGCCCTTGGTTAAAGTAATGGCAGCTTGAGCTACAGAAGATCCGGTAAAAATATTTGAAGGGAGCATCACAACCGAGGCGATTGCTTTATCCTGAATTAGCATTTCCCGTACCGTACGCACCTTGTTGTCTTTACGGAACAGGAATCCTGCAGAAGCAATACATGCAAGTTTGCCGCCGTCTTCCAATTTGTTGTAAAGCATCCTTACAATATCGGCAATTTCAAGCCCATCTTCAATGAGATAGGCGGGAGAAGAAATGATTGCCGAGAACTTTTCGGTTGAATGTAATGACTCAAACGAATCTCCCAAAGAGATATCGGCTCTTTTGTCAGCGTGGTTCGCGAACAATCTTATCTGTCCAAGAGCCCATGCAGTAGGATTCTGCTCCTCTCCAACAACATGATTGGGAAGCGCAATGGCATAAGAATCCGCTCCTGCAAACGGATTATATACCGTTACATTTTCAGCGAACGATGCTATTTTGCACATGAAGTCTGTGACTTCTTGAGGTTGTATAAATCCCTCAGAAGGATGGAATGGGATCCTATTGGAAGAAATCACAATAGTGAATAATTCGTCAAGATGTTTGGATAGGAATTGTAATTCCTGTTGAGAAAGTATGTCTTCCGTGAACTCATATTCCTTCAAAATATTCAAAACATCAGGCTTAACTAGTTTGCCGGCGGCAATTCGATATGCCTCGGCAAGCAGGCCCAACCCATTTTGGTGGAAGATGCCAAATTGTCGTGTGGACATCATGTATCGGTTTACCAAATCAGTCACTACGTACTGAGGGTTGCGGGCTTCCACTATTTTTTTTTCGTGAGAAATAGCTCCCTTTACGAGTTCATCCTGTTCTGATAAGGATGGCAATGAAAAATCATCAATACCATTCTTAAGCATTTTAACAGTAACATCGACTAACATCTCTACACTGCTCAACTGAGAAGGATCTTTAAATCCTCCTATTGCAAGTGCTTTCTTACCAATCCAATCCCATGATAGTTGCTCCTCGCAGGTATTTAAATCAAAATGTTCATTCTCACAGGGAAGACCATATTTTATGCTATTTATTATCTTCTCCCAAATTCCGTATTTACACATGTAGTATACGTATTCCGGAGTAATAACCGGGAGGATATTGTATGACAAGATATAAGCCCCGTCTGCAAGCGGTGTGTTTTCCTCAATAAAATACACAGGTTCTTCTTTAGTCGCTAAAACAAAAGCCATTCTCGCATTCTTTGTTGTAATAAGTATTGAGGGACTGTTAATACGACGCATACCGTTTTCTACTGAGCTATTGGAAAGATGTGATGGCTTCACATATATGTCGTCCCAATTTTTTGCGAAATTGTCCTCGCTAAAGATTCTACCGATAGTAGTGTCGTTGACTTGTTTAGCGGATTCAGTGAAGATGTCGTTGAACTTAACAGACTTGGCGGTGGAGGTGGTATTGAACATAAGCTAAAAGTATTTGTTTCGTTTTGATGCTGCAAATTTACTGCGGACTTTTGCAGTCATTCTTCAAAAGTCCATATTTTTCACAACTCTCCTTTATAATTTCGATAATTTCATTGCGCAGATGCTCTGGTTCAAGCACCTCTACATCTTTACCAAAACCAAGTATAATGGCCTCAAGCTCTCTGTTTGGAATTACTTTAATTGTGACTATATGCAATATTGTCCTAAATAATTTTGAAAAAAATAAAAAAGGAAGTTGAAAACTAA
>CAYWXG010000086.1:0-2902 GCA_964462445.1 uncultured Barnesiella sp.
TTTAGTTTTCAACTTCCTTTTTTATTTTTTTCAAAATTATTTAGGACAATATTGTTTCACCCTATTATTTTTTTTAATTTGTCACTATATTTGCCAAAATGACATCAATTTATTATTCGACCATCTATTAACTTAAATCAATTATAATATGAAAAAATTACTCTCTTGCGCTGTATTATTCTGCGCCATCGCCCTCGTGGGTTGCTCTAAAGCTAATAATGCCGACAATAACACTGATGCAGCTTGCAACGATAGCACCACTTGCACCGAACAGAAAGCCGACTGCAATCAACCTTGCGACACCCCTTGCGACAAAGACTCTATTTCCGACCTCGAAAAACTCCCCGGACAAATAGTTGACTCCGCCAAGGAAGCTGCTACTCAAGCCGTTAACAATGCCGTAGAAGGAGCGAAAGAGGCCGCTACTCAAGCTGTCAACAACGCCATTAACGACGCCGTTAATGCCGGCACCAAAGCCGTTGAGGACCTCAAACAAGGTGCTGTTGAAAAATTGGAAGAAGGTGCTGCCGCTCTCAAAAAATAAATTTGCAACTTCCTTCGTTTAATCCTATTATATCACTATAAGAATTACAGTCAATATAGACTTCAAATAAAGATGTGACCACCCCTCGGCAGTCACATCTTTTTATTTTTCCACCACGTCAGCCAATGGAGTGAGGGCTTACTAGCCCTCATATCACAACACCGCGTCAGCCAAATGGAGTGAGGGGCTTCCGCCCCTCATAGGAATGCGCCAGCCTATGGACTGAGGGCTTACCAGCCCTCATAATCACCTCCCTTACAATTCTCCCGAAGGCTGGAAAGCCTTCGCTCCATAACAACACCCATAATTTCCCCACCACCCCGCCAGCCTATGGAGTGAGGGCTTACCAGCCCTCATATCTCAACACCGCGCCAGCCTATGGAGTGAGGGGCTTCCGCCCCTCACATCCCCTCCGAGCATGAGAAAATCGTGCGAAGCACCAGTCCCCCCCACATCTCGCCAAAGCCCAAAAATAATTGCAAAAACATACATTTTGGCCAACTAAATTTACAAATTCCAACAAATCGCTCAAATTATGTAACTTTTTTTTAAAAATATATACAACTATAATACATTTTATATATATTTGCAAAATGTTTGAATAACCTATATCTACATAGGTTGTTTTATTGTCCAAATTTTCAACCTATTAATTAACCCATAAACCAATTTTTTATGAAAAAATTTTACCTTTTATCATTATTGGCGCTTTCAGCCGCTTCCATGAGCGCTGCTCCTGTTGAAGTCTCTTTGAAGAAAGCCGAACTTGTTGAAGTAGAGTCAAACGTAAATCTTCGCTCTGCTGTTAAAGCTACTGCTCATGACAACAACATTTCTATTAAAGTTGCCGACTACTCCGCCGAAACTTGGACTTTGCTCGGCGACGGTAAATACGCCGACCAAGCTCTCGCTGCTTGCTATGGTGGAAATACCGGTCTTGTTGATGTTGTCGTTTATGAAGCGCAAGGCAAACCCGGTCTCTACGCGGTGTCAGGCGTTTGGGCTGATATCTTTGAAACCAATGACGCCGTTCTTTATATTGATGCCACCGACCCCGATTTTGTTGTTGTTGAAGAACAATCAACCGGTCTTCAAGACAATGTTGACGGCATCACCTACATCGGCTCTCTTTCTTCGGAAGCATTGGCCCTCGGTATCGACAAAGCTACATTCCTCGCTAATTACGCCGACAGAAATGCTTACGTTGAAAATGGCGTTATCCACTTCCCCGTAAATTGTCTCGGTCTTAAATGGCCCGAAGCGCCCGCCGATAGCCAATATGGCACCGACGCTACTGCTTGGTATTATAATTACGCTATAACTGAAGGTTTGCTCGTTCTCCCCGGCACCGATTATGTTGACCCGTGGTCGGAAGTTGTTGAAGGCACAATGGTAGAAAATATTATCAGCCCACTCTTCGGAGCTCCAACTCCGACACCCTACACTGTTGAGGTTAAGAAAAATCATGACACCAACACCTATCTCATCATTGATCCTTGGGCCGGTTTCTATTCTACAATGGGTTTCAATGCAACAAGTCCCGATATGGAAATTGATGCCACCGACCCCAACAATGCTGTTATCGGATTGACCACTACCGGTATAAATGGAGGTACTACAGATGGCGTATACTACCTCCTCAGTTACAGTTATAACATGGAAGACCCAGCAGAATGCCCTGAAGCAAATAGAATTACAATAACCGAAGAAGGTGAAAACACTGTAATCACCTTCCCCTATCGTTCTATGTTATTGTACGCAGCAACTTCTAGCAAGCTATACTACGCAAGCCCGGACGTCAGCACAATCACATTCAAGACCATCTCTAAAGAGGATAATAGTGTAGGCGACATCATCGTAGACAACGATGCCAAAGTTGAATACTTCAACCTCCAAGGTGTTCGCGTTGAAAATCCCGCTGCCGGACAACTCGTAATCAAACGCCAAGGCTCAGTTGTAACTAAAGAAATCATTCGATAAGATACAACCTCATAAAAGGGACAGTGTCAATATCCACAGATATTGACACTGTTTTTATTTATTAGTAATAGTTCAACTTCCCTATGGAATGAGGGGCTTCCGCCCCTCATATCACAACACCGCGCCAGCCAAATGGAGAGAGGGGCTTCCGCCCCTCATAGGAATGCGTCAGCCTATGGAATGAGGGCTTACCAGCCCTCATATCACAACACCGCGTCAGCCAAATGGAGTGAGGGGCTTCCGCCCCTCATAGGAATGCGTCAGCCTATGGAATGAGGGCTTACCAGCCCTCATATCACAACACCGCGTCAGCCAAATGGAGTGAGGGGCTTCCGCCCCTCATAGGAATGCGTCAGCCTATGGAATGAGGGCTTACCA
>CAYWXG010000087.1:0-2824 GCA_964462445.1 uncultured Barnesiella sp.
TATTTTTTGAATCAATAGCAAAAGAGGCCGACTAACAAACTTGTTAGACAGCCTCTGTGTAGTTAATTAATCAAACGATTGAGCCTTATATTTTGTCGGTGACATCATTGAGTTTTTGAGCCAAATCCCTCAATGCCTCTCGCAATGTCTCTTTTGGGTTCTGAAAAGCCGGATATTGTCCCGAAATTGTCCCGGTGGGGTGGAAAAAGAGAAACGCAACGTGCTGATATTCGGCTCGTTGCGTTTGCAGTTCTGCATTGGTAGCGGGAACGAGAATTGAACTCGTGACCTCCGGGTTATGAATCCGACGCTCTAACCAACTGAGCTATCCCGCCGTCCTCGCATTGGTGGTTTTTAATCTCAGTTGAGACTGTCAACCTCCCTTTTGCGAGTGCAAAGATAGTCACAAAGTTTTAAATGCGCAAATATTTTGGCAATTTATTTTCTAATCTTCTTTTACAATGTTTGATTTGCCAGCAGCATTTTCGTTATTGCGACCATATATGCTGTCATTTGGGAGGGAGGTGCCAAACATTGTCTTGGTTTTTAAACGAAACTCCTTCCACTGATTATTTCTATTCCTATGAAACTTTATTGAAGAGATCCCGGAGAGTTGTTTCAGTACCATCAATGCCCTATTCCCAATCTTGAAATTATTGCGACCATCATACTTTGCAATCATTCTCTTGTCGGGCTCTATTTCTTGCCTTATCAGGTCATGGTTTATATTATTAACGCGCTCAATAATAGCTAATACGTCGGGGGACAATTGTGGCGCATCAGTTGGTTCAAAAAGTCCTACATCATTAATATCAAATTTTCTATCTGCCCATTTACGAGCATCTTTTTGTGTTATATACTCTTTATCAAGAATATATATGTCGGCATGTGTAGTCACAAAGAATGGTTCATCGGGGTGATTGAATCGAAACATATCACGACCTCGACCATTGGATTCTACGCGATAGTTACAACCTATCATATCGGCAGGTGAAAGTATCTCACCATCAATATTGTCGTAACGGAATGCTATTCTAAAATAATCATAGTCAATAGCTTTTCTAAAGAATCCGCCAAAACCGGGGACCCATTTTCGGCTTGCTGTATCGGCTAATACATCTACTTCGACCGTTACTTTGTCAAAGTGCTTATTCCATATCTCATATGGGGAATATTTGCCATTAAGGGTGTCAGAGGCAATATCGGCATAAACCAATCGATGAGGAAGAGAGATAGTCGGTGCGAGTCCTACCCAATCAGACCAAGAGAAGTGATTGTTATAAAGGCTACTAACGCTGTCAAGGCCGTTGTCGTTGGTAAATCTATAATATGACTTACTTGTGAGAGTTCGGGGAGTAGACCACCCTTTGAATTTCACACGTGCATCGAGAGGAAGCATATAGTCTACCATCTTCTCTCTAAAGAGAAAAATCGTGTCGGAATAGGTAGACAATGTAGAGTATTCGCGAACATAAGCCAAAACGTGGAGCAGTTTATGTTTTCGAGAGTCAACAACTATTTCTGGAAGGTCGGTAATTTTCTCGTGAAGAAAAATTGTATCGTTGGTTGCATTGATAACCTTTTCGTCGTCAAAGCCAATGTACCGAATTGTCAAGGGGTAATCTTTGTTGTCGGCTTTCGGGAATCGACCATGGCGGTCGCTGATACATATTGCTTTGCCATCGCGGTTGAATACCGAAGCAA
The DNA here is from genome assembly GCA_964462445.1 of uncultured Barnesiella sp. Classification (GTDB taxonomy): domain Bacteria; phylum Bacteroidota; class Bacteroidia; order Bacteroidales; family Muribaculaceae; genus JAGBWK01. The sequence continues at coordinate 1,705 of CAYWXG010000087.1, forward strand.
ATGGCAAAGGAGAGTGAGTAGTTGCATCGACTACAATTACAAATGATAATTCTCCTACCATCCGGAGGACCGATAGGAGAATTAAAGATATTGTTGCTATGCTCCTTAAAGGAGAAAACATTGTGAAATTATTAGAAATTATTTATTGTAGAACCTCCGGTGGCTCTTTGATGCCTCAAGTTGGCAACGTTGGCATCGATTTTAGACGCTCCGGAAGCCTGAAGCGAGCCGGAATTGGCTTTGAACGATTTAGCATTGATGGTTGATGCCCCGGATGCTTCCATCTCAACATTTCCAACAGTGCCGGAAAGAGTAACGACAGATGCACCGGATAATTCAACATCAGCTTCACCGGTTTTGATTTTAATTTCAGCATTTGAAGCTCCCGAAAGTTCAAGGTCGAATTCACCGCAGTCAACGCCGTTAATGTTGGCAGCAGAGGCCCCCCTCAATTTGATTTCCAAATCAGAGGAAGCAATTTTTTTAATGTTGAAAGAAGATGCACCTGAAGCTTCGAGGTCAAGGCTATGAACATTAATTTCATTGGCACTAAAAGAGGAAGCACCGGAAAGATTGATTTCTTCTAACGCAGGAGCTACGATTTTTGCTTTAAGAGTGAAATCTTTATCGGTTGATACCCCTTTTAGGGATAGGGAAATACCCTCTTCATGACGTTTTACAACTACATATGGGATAATATTGTCGGGGGCCGTCACTTCGACGCTCCATGTATTTCCCGAAGATTGTAGATATTCGACATCAAATCCACCAGAGACAGAAATTTCGTCGAAATTAGTAAAGTTAAAAGACTTTGTATCAATATTATTAGAAGGGTCGACTGAAGCGCGAGCTTGAATAGCAACCACACCGACAGCAACGAGGAGTAAAAGTGGAATTAGAAAATACTTCTTTTTCATATCGGTTGCTTTTTTTAAAATTAGGTTACTAAATTAGAATAAAAAGTTTTGTAACTATTTATTAGACGCAAATATGTTTAAAAAGTTTCACCAATTCATTAAAAATTTTGCTAAAATATCCAAATAGGGCTTATGATTATGAAATTTTAGGTCTAATGGTCATTTTAGTTGGTAAAATATATTCTAAAGAGCCAAATGGTCAA
>CAYWXG010000088.1:0-2810 GCA_964462445.1 uncultured Barnesiella sp.
AATATTATATTTAAATATTAACGAAAAACGTTGCGTTTCTATTTGGATTCTTTATCGTTATAATAGCGTTGGGCAAGATTTTAAAAATATTCGTTATAGTGCTATACTTTGTTGTCTGTTGCCATAGTGTTGGCATAGTATTAAATAATTTGTTATTGCAAAATTATCTGATTAACTTTGTGTTATAAAAGACATCAAAACACAATATCATGAAATATTCAGAAAAATACATTCAAATTTTAATAGATTTTGCAGAAGCGTGGAACACATTGAACGCCGAAAAACTTTTACAGCACCTTGATGATTCGTTTGTATATGATTCTCAATGGGCTTTAGAAAGTCTTGATTGCGAGGGATATAAAAAATATCTACGTGGCAAATTTGAAACTCTAAGAAATAAAGGGATTAGTATAAAAGCTGACCTTGTAAATGACACAACATTAGGTGGTGGAATGATTAGACTAATTCAAAACGGACAAACAATGTTATATAGAATAATAGAAAAAGATGGTACGGTAATAAAAGGCGACTTGTGTATGTTTTAAAGTATAAATTTATTACTATCATTTCCCATAGTATTAAAGTTTGTTGTTTATTCCGGTAAAGAACACAAGGTTTTTACCATGCTCTTCGAGTAGCCTTTTCATCGAGGCAAGATTTTGTATTCGGGTAACATTTCAGATATGTAAAGTCAAACCATATCTTGATTTTTTTGTTTCGTTACTTTATTTTCCCCGAAAAATTTCTCATCTTTGTTATGCAATTTAATATTACCCATAGGTTATGATTATCGCATCACAAAAACGGAAAGAGAATATCGCGGAATATCTTATCTACATGTGGCAAATTGAGGATATTATCCGTGCTAATAATCTTGATATTGAAAAAATTAAAGAAAATGTAATAGACCGTTTCAATCTCGACGACAATCAACAGCGAGAAATGATTGAATGGTATGAGTCGCTAATAGATATGATGCGGCGTGAGGATGTTGCGAAAAACGGTCATTTGCAGATAAATATAAATATTATCATTCAGCTCACGCAGTTACACCAAACGCTTCTCGCCGATGCGCGATTTGCAGAATATTCAGCGGAGTTTTATAAAACACTCCCATTTATCGTGGAGTTGCGTTCTAAAGCCGGCGAAAATCCTGCCGGTGAAATCGAGACCTGCTTCAATGCGCTTTATGGAATGTTAATGATGCGATTGCAATCAAAAGAAGTAACTGAGGCAACGAACAATGCCATTGCTCAAATATCGCGATTTATTGCTATTCTTGCTCATTATTTTAAACTCGACGACGAGGACCGTCTATTTAATCCCGACAACGAGCAGAAACAATAGCAAAAGGTATTGATCTTTCGAGATTAGTCGTGATGGTAGGGTTCTCCGCGCAATATCGTCATAGCTCGATATAGTTGCTCTACAAATAATAATCGTATCATTTCATGTGAAAAGGTCATTTGTGAAAACGACACTTTGCTGTCGGCGCGCTCGTACATAGCATCGGAAAAGCCATAAGGACCTCCAATTACAAATATAATATTACCGGCGCCTGCCGATGCCATACGTTTGTCAACATACGATGCAAACTCCCGCGATGTCATCTCTTTGCCATGCTCATCGAGTAGCACAACATAGTCAGCGGGGCGAATTTGTTCGAGAAACATTTCTCCCTCTTTTGCTTTCTGCATTGCAGCACTAGTTCCTTTGCTCACTTTGGCATCGGGAAACTGTCTAATTTCAAACGGGATGTAATGTCCCAAACGTTTGCAATAGATGTCTATTCCCTCTCGCAAATAGGATGCTGTAGTTTTTCCGATGATATAGAGCGATATTTTCATTTTTATTCTGTAATTTTGTACAAAATTAAACAAATAATATTAGTTATGAAAACCAACGACGAACTTATCAATGACCTCATCGCCTTGGCATTTGCCGAAGATGTAGGCGATGGTGACCATACCACTCTTTCCACCATACCCGCCGATGCAATGGGTCGACAGCAGCTCATAGTTAAAGAAGAGGGTATACTTGCCGGTGTTGAAATGGCTCGCAGAGTATTCCAATACTTTGATCCGGAGTTAAAAATGGAGGTATTTATCAATGATGGTGCTCATGTGGTCCCCGGCGATGTGGCATTTGTCGTAGAGGGAAAGATTCGCTCGTTGTTGCAAACTGAGCGTACGATGTTGAACATCATGCAACGCATGAGTGGTATCGCTACAATGACAGCTCACTATCAGAAACAACTCGATGGACTAAAAACGAAAGTTCTTGATACTCGCAAAACAACTCCCGGTATGCGTCTACTTGAAAAAGAAGCCGTAAAAATCGGTGGTGGAAAAAATCATCGCATCGGACTCTTTGATATGATTCTTATTAAAGATAACCATGTTGATTTTGCCGGTGGTATTCCGCAAGCTGTTGCTGCAGCAAAAGATTATTGCAAAGCAACAGGTCGCAATCTGAAAATTGAAGTTGAAGTGCGCAATACCGAGGAAATTGACCAAGCCCTTGCTACCGGAGTTGATCGTATAATGCTTGATAACTTTACTCCTGAACGTACTCGCGAGGCTGTTGAACATATTGCCGGTCGTGTGGAAATTGAATCATCAGGTGGTATCACTATTGAAACTCTACGTCAGTATGGAGAGTGTGGTGTCGACTATATTTCCATTGGTGCGTTAACTCATTCGGTTAAAGGTCTCGATATGAGTTTTAAAGCTTGCTAATAAAATAGATTATATATTATTACTGTCCGCTAAAACTTGAATGCGTCAAAATAGCATAGCTCGGACGCTGAT
>CAYWXG010000089.1:0-2616 GCA_964462445.1 uncultured Barnesiella sp.
TATTGATTGTAAGTCAATTAAAATTTAACTAAAAATCAGTGACGAAGTCAGGAAAAAGGCATTATATGAGCCGCAATTTAAGCATTTACACAACTATGATCCTTTGCGAGGCAAATGCTGCTTAAAGCCTCCATTTTTTGCACAAAGCTAAGAGACTGCCCAACTTTTATTGTTAGACAGCCTCTTGCTTTTATAGGTGTTTTGATAGAAACAAAACGTTCGATCTCGTAGTAATTACGGTTTTATCTCACGATAAGACGTTGTGTCTTGCGTTGAGAGCCGTCGGTGACTATTATAAAATACATACCCGGGTAGATGTTTAATTCAATGGGATAATAGTCTCCGTCGACAGGAATTAAACCGTTGTCAACCATTACACCGCCTGTGGAGAGAATATAATATTCGATTTCAGTCGCGGATGTGCCCACAACTTTAACCCATGCGGTGGAAGAGACGGGATTTTCCCGCAATTTCACATCGATGCCGTTGTTCCCGTCGATTTCGATATATCCAATACCTGCGGGATTTTCACCGGTGGAGAATTCCTCTTCTTCACCATAGAATGTGCCTTGTGCGGTCTTGGCATATGCCCGATAGCAATATGTCGTGTTATATTCAAGGTCGCTAATTGTGGCAGTCATGGAGATCCCCGACGCTTTAACGGTCATGTGTGAATTGGTTGCTGACGGAGAGATTGTAGAACCGGTTTCCCAATATTCAAAACCTTGTTCGCTGATATCATCTGTCCCGGCGAGAGCATAGCCATTTACCGTGACGGAATTGTTGTCGATGGAGTAATTGTTGAAAGTACGCACTTCAGGCTCGAAATACACATTAGCGTCGCCGGTAAAGAACGTTATCCAATCACCATAATAAGTCGAGCCGCTTGAAGATGTGTAGTAAGGGCGACATTTATAATATACATCGGGGTTGAGGTTTCGGAGCGAACCTAAGAGCAATCCGTCAATCACGGGGCAAGGAGCCTTGTTTGGAGCGAGGCTTTCGGGTGCGTCATAGCGTTTCCACTCAAAACCTGTGGTCGTACCATCGCAATTAGTCTCAACACTCAATCGCGCACTTGTGGTCGAAGTCGCGATAAAACCGCCATTATCCCAAGTCAAATCTTCGGTAGTGAAAGTTTTTGAAGCAGAATAAACACCACCTTCTTTTGTCTTTACAGCATAATGTATTTCATAGGTGGTATTCGGGTCAAGGTTATTTAATGAGATGGAGTTATTACCATCATAGTTGGTCACATATTCATTATAGTTAATACCCTCTCCAAGAATTGTTACATCTCCATCGGTATATGTGCCATGCGCCGATAGCGATGTCGCATTCGTGCTACCTGAAATATTTACACTGAAAGATTTAGTAGTGAAACTGATATCTTTAATACTGCAAAAGATGCCATTGATTATTAAATTCAAGGCCCTATTATAAGTTTGACCAGGAGTCAACCCGGTGACTATCGCTATTCCATTCTCTGCTTGTGTGCTATTTACTGCTAAATTATATTGAGTCGGGGATGTTAGATAAAATGTAGCAGTAGTTTGCGTTGTCTCTTTAATACTGCCAACAATTAATTTGTTACACCCGTAGAACGCATAGTCGCCAATTTCAGTAACAGAATTAGGGATATAGACCGACGTCAAACCGCTACAACCGTAGAGCGCTCTGTAGCCAATGGAAGAGACGGAATTAGGGATAGTAATCGACGTCAAACCGGTACACTCCCTGAACGCATAGCTACCGATAGAAGTGACGGAATTACCAATAGTTACTTCTTTTAGCGTTGTTTTATTATAAAATGGAGATATATAAGAACTCGTATTATAACTTAAATTTCTGCCAAAATACAATTTGACTAAAGGAGAATCAGAAAAGAGCCCATAGGAAGAACCATTATTACCTAACGATAAAGTTTCTGTTCCATCTGCAATAATTAGTTCGGCCAATCCGGAACAATTACTGAATGCATAGTTGCCAATGGAAGAGACGGAATTGGGGATGGTTACTTTGGTCAAGCCGGAACACCCGTAGAACGCATACCCGCCTACTACATAATTTTCACCATTATAATTATCGGGTAAGATTAATTCAGAAGCAGAACCAATATATGTTACTAAGTATACATTGTCATCCTCCGGTTTACTCCAAACAAAATCTCCATCAATTATGGTATTGGGGTCATTAATAACGATTTTGGCATAATATGCTACATAACCATAATTAGTAGAACCTTTTGATAGAGAAAGGTTGGAAAGATTAATTATTCGATAAAGATGAGAACACCCGTAGAACGCATTGTCGCCAATGGAAGAAACGGAATTGGGGATGGTGACTGATGTCAAACCGGTACACCCGTAGAACGCATAGCTATTAATTCCTGTAATACCATCCGGGATAACGAGGTTTGTTATCTCAGCGCCATTTAGTTTCAAATGGTGGGCATATTGTAAAGGATTTGAAGAAGAATTTTTAAAATTAATCATGCACCATGCAGATAAATCTGTTATATTCACCTCGGTCAAACCGTTACACCCATCAAACGCAAAGTCGCCAATGGAAGAGACGGAATTTGGGATGGTTAGTTCGGCCAATCCGGAACAATTA
>CAYWXG010000090.1:0-2239 GCA_964462445.1 uncultured Barnesiella sp.
TTCCCGTTCAGCGCAACTATCGTACCAACATCGTAGGTTGGCTTTTGACTAACCCTGCTGAGTTCAACATCGTAATCGACGAAAGATTTGAGGATAATAGTAAATATGGTTCAATCGATGGTAAAGTATATAAGGCAGTAAACACCGCTGAAGAATTCAACGCAGCATTTGTTGATGAAAACATCGATATGATTATTTTGGGAAAAGATATCGAGCTTAATTCATCACTTTCACGTAGCACAGCAGATCCTGTATTGACAGTTGCGGCTAAAAAGGAACTTATCATTGACCTTAATGGCAAAACACTCTCATCTACATCATCAGAAACAGGGAAAAACTACAACATGTTTGACGTTCGAGGCACATTGACAGTTAAGAATGGTAATATGGTGTACGAGCACAAAGGGACCAATATGGCATGGAACAACTCAACCAACCTCTTTAATGTAACAGCCGGCGGAGTTCTTAACCTCGATGGCGTAACGGCAAAGAATATGGGCGGATCAGATATGGCATTTGTGGCTCACCTTAACAACTGGGGAGAGGTTACATTGAATGTAAATAACTCAATATTGGAATCTACATATATTCCGGTTCGCGTATTCAACAGCGGAAACGACATGAATAATGTGACCATCAAGAATACCACATTGAAAGGCAAATATTGTTTCTGGGTACATAACTACACTGTTGCGGACTTCGGTTCACAAGAAAAAGCTGATGCTCACAGTAAATTGCTCAACTTCGATATCTTCAACGGCACAAATACATTCGAATTCAACAATGATAACAATGCTCCTGTTATCTATGGATTTACCGATGCCATTTATTTCGATGAAAATGCCACCGAATATACTCCCGCTTCTACTATTGCAGAATTGCAAGCAGCGCTCAATGCCGCTCCCGTCGGGAAAACTACACTTATTAAATTGGGCGCAGACATGAACGGTGAAGTAATAGAACACCAAAAAGCTAATCGCGACATTGTAATCGACGGTTGTGGCTACAAATATGATGGTTCTATCAAAATTCACAGTGGGTCATCACGCAACAGCGGAACTATCACCATTAAGAAAGTGAATTTTGAAACATCAACTCCGGAATTGAACTTCATCTGGGCGGTTGAATTCGGCACTATAAATGGTGTAACATGTCGTTATTCTAACAACATTTTTGTAGAAGATTGTACTTTCACCGCAACAGGCGCAGCTGAGAATACAGCAGTAGGTGTGCAAGCTAAAGCAACTCAAAACTTGCAAGTATTGGGCTGTACTGCAACCGGCATGCACTCATTGTTACAAGCACAAAGCTGCGATGCAGATGTGATTGTTAAAAACGCTACAATCAATGGTAAAAACGGAGTCGCATTCAAACAAGTTAAGAATGCCGTAGTTGAGGGTTCGACTATCGTAGCTACAGCTTATGGCATCCGTTTCGATGGCAACACCGACAACTATGCAATCACAGTAAACACTAATAATATAACTGCGGCACAGCCTTTCATCGTTCGCAAGATGACAGGAAAGAACAACACTATCACATTAGTGGGCAATAACACTTTGACAACCGACGAAAAATATCAGATTGTAATCACTAATGGTAGCGACGACGCTGAATATGTTAAGCCTACCGGTACTTACACTTTGACAGGTGCTGATGACTATCTCGTTTATCCCCGCGTGTATGCTGAGTCAACTTCAGATATTCAAGATGCTCTTGGAGAAGGAGGTTACGTAGTTTTCACAGACGATATCGCAGTAGCTAGCAGTGAAACCGAGTCAAATAGTTATGGCAAAACCGGTATCAGCCAAACTAACGGTGGTACAATCGATGGCAATGGCAACTCTATTTCAGTTGATGCATGGGGCACTTGGGATAGCGCTATCAACACTACCGGTGGTACTATCAAAAACATTAACGTGACAGGTGGCTTCCGTGGTATCTTCGTAAACCACAATAGCGACCATTCGGAAAAAGTTATCTTGGAAAATGTAACAATCGATGGTCCTGTCTACACCATCTCTTGCGACCAAGGTACTAATAAAGGTCTTGAAGCTACAAACTCTACTTTCAACGGTTGGACTTCATATGCCGCAACTATTGGAAATGTTAAGTTCACCAAATGCTCATTCGGCGAAGGTCAAGGCTACGCATTCTGCCGTCCTTACGCTCCAACGGAGTTCGTAGGTTGCGACTTCGCAGCCGGGCATGAATTGGACGCTCGCGGCAAAGTGACTTT
>CAYWXG010000091.1:0-1630 GCA_964462445.1 uncultured Barnesiella sp.
CCTGACTTCGTCACTGATTTTTAGTTAAATTTTAATTGACTTACAATCAATATTTTATATCTTTGCGTACCCTGATTTTGGGGTACGCAAAAGCTTTTTTAACTATGTATATCAAGAAAAAGAGGAATCGTTCAGGCTCAATTAGCATAATCGTAGCAGAGAAGATAAAAGGGAAATATAAAGCTTTATGCACTATTGGCATAGCACAAACGGACTCGGAGATATCGTCTTTGGTAGAAAAGGGTCGTCAGTGGATCCGAGATAAAGAAAACGAGCGTCATCCTCGACTTGATTTGTTCGATGAGGGACAAAATGCACTTATTGAAGTTGAAAATTTCTTTTCAAATATAGTCAACATACAAGTCAATGGCGATGACATAATATTGAATAAGGTATTTGACCTAATTGGTTTTAATCAAATACACGACAAAGAATTTCGCAGTTTGGTGAAAGCCCGTTTGTCTAGCCCCTCAAGCAAAGCTGCAACGGTGGAGTATCTCAAAAATCATTATGACGAAGATGTTGATTTATCCAAGATTTACAGATATTTGGACAAGCTGAATGATTCTCACAAAGAAATTGTACAAGAGATTAGTGTACACCATACAATGGAAATTCTCGGTGGGTATATTGGTGTAGTTTTCTATGATGTCACCACATTATACTTTGAGACCGATAAAGAAGATGATTTGCGAAAAACCGGCTTTTCAAAAGAAGGGCGTCACAGCAACCCTCAAATCATATTAGGACTATTAGTTAGCCTTGACGGCTATCCGCTGGCATATTGTATACACGAGGGGAACAAATATGAAGGGCATACGATGTTACCTATAATAGAGACCTTCGTGAATCGCTATAATCTTGAAGATTTTATTGTTGTGGCTGACTCGGGGCTGATGAACACAAAGAATATCGAAAAATTAGAAAAACTTGGATATAAATATATCATTGGCTCACGAATAAAGAACGAATCGGAGAAAATCAAACAAAAAATTCTTTCGTTCCCCAAGAATGACCGACAAATGCATCAAATCCGATTAGATGGCAATCGCCGATTGCTAATTGGCTACACTGATGACAGTGCGAAAAAAGATGCCTACAATAGAGATAAAGGGGTGAGACGATTAGAAAAGAATTATCGGACAGGGCGATTGTCTAAAGAAAACATAAATCGACGAGGATACAATAAATTCCTTGAAATGGTTGGAGGAATATCCGTTTCAATCAATAGAACTAAAATTGAAGATGACGCGCGGTGGGATGGCTTGAAAGGGTATCTGACCAATACAACCATACCTTCAGAGCAAGTATATGTCGCATATCATAATCTATGGAATGTGGAAAGATCTTTTCGCATTGCCAAATCCAAGATAGAAATACGACCGATGTTCCATTTTACCAGACGACGAATCGAGGCTCATATATGCATCTGTTTCGTAGCATTGAAAGTGTATAAAGAGCTAGAACGCCGGTTAAAGATGGCAAACATTGGAATGAGCGTTGATAAAGTCTTGAACATGGCGAAGTCCATTACCACCTTAACCATAAAAGTGCCCAAAACGAACAAACTGATTTCAAAAACGATGATAATGAAACGTCATCAACGCATTGAAAAACTATTCACCGAAGA
>CAYWXG010000092.1:0-1583 GCA_964462445.1 uncultured Barnesiella sp.
TTTTTATGTGCCTTGAAGACAAAAATTTGCTCAAAAAGCCAAAAATAGAGGATTTTGCCCATGCCAGGGCAAGTTTCCTCAGATTATGAGCAATGGCTTTCAGACCGAAGTCGATTTTCGCTCCGGTCACTCCCTTAAGTCTAAGTCGTCTGAACTTGCCACATTCCTTGATTTGCCCGAACACCGCCTCCGGCTCTATCGGACGGTTGCTCCTGTGCTTCAGTCCTTGTTCGCTTGTAAGCAGTTCTCTTGCTCTGGCTTTGTAATCATCAAGTGTGTGGTTGACCTCTATCTGTCGGTTACGTTTTGATTTATGGCACTGTCCCCGCAGTGGACACCCCTCGCACCGGGTCGCTCGGTAAATACTGACTGTCTGTTGGTAACCGCTTGCCGTATAGCGCTTTTCCTGTCGGATAAAATTCATTTTCTGTCCCATCGGGCAGACATAAAAGTTACTGTCGGGATTGTAGTATAGATTGGACACGCGGAACGGATTATTTCGGTAGCTACGCCTCTGTTCGACATGGAACATATTGTATTTGACGTATGGAGTCATGCCGTTGGCAAACATGTATTCATAGTTCTCTTCCGAGCCATAACCACTGTCGGCTACGATCTCCTGACTCTGTATCCCGTACCGCGACTTGAATGATTCCAGATAGCTGATCATTGTAAGGGTATCGGCAGGACGCTGAAAGATGCCAAAGTTGGTTATGAACTGATTTTCAGTAGATATCTGTACGTTATAACCCGGTTTTAATTGACCGTTGAGCATTGCGTCCTCTTTCATTCGCATGAATGTTGCATCAGGATCTGTTTTAGAGTAAGAGTTACGGCTGCCCATGGTTGCGAGTTGCTCCTTATATCGCTTCATTCTCGGCACGGCATCTGTCTCTATTTGCTTTATAGCCTTACGTTCTTCCTTGCTCAGATTCTCCTTATCGACCTTTGCCTTGATGCGTTCGACCCTGTTGGTTACCTCTTCTGCTGTAAGTTCCTCGGCTACGGGATTTTCCTGCGTCTCAATGGCATGGTTTTGCTCAATCTGAGAGAGCAGAGCCTTGGTTTTTGCCTTAAGCTTAGCATCGTATTTCTCAACCGATCCACGCCATACAAATGTATACTTGTTGGCTACCGACTCTATCTTTGTGCCATCAATATATTGTACTTTCAATGATACAAAACCTTCATCATGAAGCAACTGCACAACTTGGGTAAACACCGCATCAAAACCATCTTTCAAGCGTTTGCCCCGATAATAATTGATTGTACGGAAGTCCGGACGCTTCATGCCTGACAACCACATGAAATATATGTCCCTCTTAAGCAACTCCTCGATTCGTCGCGATGAGTAAACATTGCTCAAATAGGCAAAAATCAGTACCTTAAGCATCATCTTGGGATTAAATGCGCTGTTGCCACCGCCACGGTAGGTTGACAGGATCTCGCTGATGTCCAATCGGTCTATTATCGCATCAACTACTCTTACCATGTGGTTTTCCGGAACAAGTTCTTCCAATGACGGAGGAAGAAGTAGATTTTGTTTTCTATTGTCGGATTTTATTGCTAACTTTGCCATACTA